>CAZNRF010000297.1:0-4447 GCA_964575075.1 uncultured Spirochaeta sp.
GTGGTCTGGGTCAGATCGTTGGTACCGAAGGAGAAGAAGTCGGCGTAGCGCGAGATCTCCCCACCGTTCAGGGCCGCCCGGGGCAGCTCGATCATCGTCCCGACTTCGTACTCAATGGGATCGGTCTTGTACTGCTCCCGGATCTCCTCTTCGATGTCACGGATACCGAGAATGTGCTTTCCTTCAATCCGTTTGCCGTTGCGTATCACCTTCAGCTCGTTCGGCGTCATAACCAGCGGAATCATGACTTCCGGCTTGGCATCCACCCCTTCTTTCTTGAGCTTGTACGCCGCCTCAAAGATCGCCCGCAGTTGCATGCGATAGATCTCCGGGTAGGAGATAGCGATGCGGACGCCCCGGTGGCCGAGCATTGGGTTGAACTCCTGCAACAACCGGGCACTTGCCTCGATTGCGGCCTTGGTGAACCCCGTTTTATCCGCCTGCGCCTGTTTTACAAACGCCTGCATCGCCTCTTTGGTTTGCGGCAGAAACTCGTGAAGCGGTGCATCCAGCAATCGAATGGTAACCGGAAGTCCTTCCATGATCTTGAACAACTCGTAGAAGTCCTTGGTCTGATCGGCCCGCAAGTCTTCCAGTGCCTTGGTGCGCAGCTCATCAGAGTTGGCCAGAATCAGGTACCGAAATCGATTGATCCGGGATTCATCGAAGAACATATGTTCAGTGCGGCAGAGACCGATTCCCTGCGCCTTGAACATCCGCGCCAGTTGCGCATCCCGGGGCTGATCCGCGTTTGCGTGGACATCCATATCGGTAAGATGGGGCTGAATCACTTCCAGAAGCTCGAGCAATCCCGAGTCCTCCGGTGTCGGCTTGGTAAGATCGCCCCGGCCCACATACATTACCGGGTCCTCGTAGTACGGCACATCCATGGTGAGGTAGTCACCCTCTTTGATCTCATTGCCGTCGATTACCATGGACTTACTGCGAAACTTGATATCCGACCGCACCAGCGCGACCTTCCCCAGGCTGCGGGCCACCACCGGCGCATGAGAGGCGTAGCCCCCCTCAGACGAGAGCACTCCCTGGGCTACCTCGATCGCCTTCACGTCACCCGCAAAGGTCGACGGCATCGCCAGGATGGCGTTCGTATCGGTGCCGGCGATCTGGGCCTCCCGAACCGCCGCGATGAGGCGATCGGTAGAGAAGTACACCCGACCAATCGCCGCCCCCACGGAACCGGCGATACCGCCCTTCATGGTGGGAACGCCCTTTACGGAGGATCTGTCCAGCGTGGGGTGAAGAATCTCAGAAAGGCGGCCCGGCTTGATCGTCTCGATGACGTACCGGTCACTCACCACCTCACGACGCATGAGATCGAGAAGCGTTTTGATCTCCGCCTGAGCCGATTTGTTTGGTACCGAGGTCTGGTCAACGAGCCACAACACGCCACTCTCGATGGTAAACCGAACGAATCGAATCTCCCGGAAGTGATCCTCCAACTTGCGGGAGATCGCGCTGAGCTGCTGAAAATGCTCTTCCGAGAGCTTGTCCAGAGCTTTTCCTTTCTTCTCGTTCTCATCAAACGCTTTGGGGAAAAACTCGCCTTGCAGCTCGTCCGCTCCGGAAATGATGTTATGAGTATAGAAGTATCCTGCGCTACTCTCATCGTCAAAGTTGCCGTAGACCATAGCCTGGACGAGGACCGCGCTGTCCTCGCTGGTGGGACTGGTGGCGAAGGCCGCCCGAAAGAGCCGAAGGACATAACTCAGTTGAAAGTATGGCTCAGTGAAAAACTCGGCGGGAAGAAGGTCTCGGTACTGGTCTATCACCTTCACGATAGAGGATTTGCGCTTCGCAGCGATCAACTCTTCTCGGAACGTCTGCAGTGCCTTGCGACGCTCCTGGTCCTCACAGGTCACGAGTTCCAGCTTGAGAATACTGGATATGAGAAATCCGTACTCCTTGTACGCGAACGTCTCACCGGCGGAAGCGGCAAACCCCGCGAGGGTGGACTCGCACAGTCCCACGTGATGGATTGACGGCAGCGCGCTGCGGACGTTGAGCATCGGGCTTTCCGCCGCTTTGAGCAGGAGCACCTGCTCCGACCCGCCGAATCGCCGGCTCATACGCGACTCTACCGTCTCCACCGGATCTTTGAGGATTGCCCAGGCGGAGGTGGTGTTGTCCGGGAAACCGGACAGAGCCGGGTTGGATACGACAAAACCGGGGCACACCGGAACATCCAGGTCTGCCAGGGAGACGGCGCGAGCACCCCGACTTCCCACCAGATCAAGCGCAGTTTGATCGGGCATACGCTCCCGATCGCCAAAAAGGACGATATCACTCATGTCGAAGGCTCCTTCCGATCAAAACAGGTCCAGCGGTTGATCAATTCCACCCTTGAGAAACATCTCGAAACGTGGACTCGCCCCCTCGAAGAGGTATCGCTGCAGTTTTGAGACATCCTTCATGTTGTCACCCACAACACTTACCAGGATCGGGGTGCCGTGTTTCACCTTGCCCCATTTGAACAACGCGTTGATGTCGTTAATACGCTCGTTGTCGTACCAAATCAGCACGTCCAGGGCGGGATGTTTCTGACGATAACTGGCGATAATTCGTTTCCACGCCTCCACGTTTCCGTTATGAAACAGCTCGTTGGTTACAACCACGGAATATCGCGGCGTCATGCGACGCTTTCCACCGGACTCACCACCGGCGGGGGGCGGCGAGCCCGCGGTGTGTGCGGCCCGCGGTGCCTCCGGTGCCGGAGCGCGGTCCGAGATATACGCCTTCTTCGTCTTGACGTCTTCGCCGTTAATCAAGCGGTACGCGTCGGTCAGCGCCTGCTTCAGCACGTCGGTGGAGGCCCCTTTTTCCAGATGTTGGACGTATACCACCACTAACTCATCCCGGAGCACGGGAAGCGCCCCTTCCCAGGACGCCTCCTTCTTGGGATTGATAACGAACAGACCCGCCTGCGGGTGCTCGTAGGTGACCACGATCTGAATCGCGCTCCACTCCGCCATGCGCGCCGCTATCACACCGGCATCCTCGATCGTCCGGGGAGCGTTGGCAGACCGGTAGTGATACCCAAACTTGTCCACCAGAAGCGCGCTTACCGCAGGCGCCATCTGAGAGCGTTCCATATCACCGTTCTCGACCGCTTCCGAAAGGAGGTCTGCCAGGTTCGCTCCTTTGGTTATCGGCCCGATGAATCCGGTAACGCGCTTGAAGTGCCGCAAGGCGGCGTTGAAGCCGCTCTTGCGGGACAATACATCAAGATTACCAACCATAATGGTCAGAGTTCCTGAAGCTCGTCATCGTCGATATTGCCCTGTTTGGGCGACACATCCGCCTGGCCTTTGACCTTTGGTGAACTGCCTCCCTCGTTGGCGGCCACGAAGTCCGCGCCGTAGTCGGCTCCACCGGACTGCCCGCTGTCACCAACCGTCTCAAAACTCATGCCGATGTCTTCGCGCACCGTGGAACGGCGTCGCTTGAACGCGGCAAACGCAGCATCCTGGAATCCCTTGGACACGCCGTGGAGGAACTCGTTGAGCACGTTGGCCATGCTGTTCAGGGTGTACTTCTTGCGCTTGATGCTGGAGATGTCCACGTCGAGCAGGAGGCCCGACTGAATGTGGTACGGATTGATCAGGTACTCAAAGCTCTCGAATTGGCCCTTCAGAAACTGTACCCGCTGATCCAGGACCACCCGCTCTTTCGGATTCTGAAATCCGTAGACCTGCTCGATCTTCTGGCTGATCGCGTTGAGCATTTTGCGAAAGAGGGTCTTCTCGTGGAGATACGTCTGGTTCAGCTGTTCCACATCGGTGGATTCCGCCTTGAACTGGGTTATCTCGTTCCAGGTGCGCTTCATTTCCTGTACGAGAGGATCGCCGGACTCGGCAAACGTCTGCACTTCCCGGCGCTTACGCACCTTCTTGTTAAACTTGGCCGCAAGATCCTCGAAGTCGTTTACCCGCATGCCTGACTTGCCGCTGGCATATACCGACTCAACGACGTCGTACAAACGCTGGATCTCGATGCGGAACGCTTCTAACTGCTCGTCATAGGCGTCTTGCTCTTTCTTGAGCTGCTCCGCGTCGTAGTATTTGAGCCGCATCTGATAGCGCTCATCCGGGAGGCGATCCTGCTCGCTGTCTTCGTACTCCCGCACGATGAGCTCCCGGGCGTTCTTCAAGTTCTCGATATACTGATAGCCCATCTTTGAGGTATCAAGAATCGAAGTGAGGGAGTTGACCGCCGTGTTGAATCCGCGATTCCGGATGTTCTCCATGTCGATGATCTTCTTGAGATTCTCGCGGATGTTGAGCGGATCAAACTCCGCCGGGTCGATCTCCGCCCGCAGACCTTCAATTTTCTGCATGAGGTCCTTCGCGAGGAAGGTGTACCGCTTGGAGGTTTCATCTTCTACATCGTCATCGGTGTAGTTGGTGACGCGCTTCATCTTCTCGAAGAT
>CAZNRF010000298.1:0-4445 GCA_964575075.1 uncultured Spirochaeta sp.
CGAACCATCTCGACGGTGTGGGATGTCAGGTTTTCCCGGGATTCCTGGGAGAACTCATACGCCGACGGCAGCTCTTCCCACACGAGATATCCGAGACGGTCGGCCCAGTAGTAGAAGCGGGGATCCTCTATCTTGGCGTGTTTGCGGCACCCGTTGAACCCCATTTCCATCGCCAGTTCGATATCGCGCCGAATCGCTTCATCATCCGGGGCGGTGTAATCTCCATCGGGCCAGTACCCCTGGTCCAGAATGAGCCGCTGATAGAGGGGGGCCCCGTTGAGGTGCACCATGCCGTCAACGATGTCTACCCGCCGGAAGCCGGTGTAGGTGCGCACCTCGTCGGTGTCAGTGGCACTCCCGGTGCCGGCGGGACACTGCATGCGCACGATGATGTCTATGAGCTCCGGTGAATCGGGAGACCACAGGGGGAGATCATCGATGTCGAAGTGAAACTGGGTGAGGGGAAAGCGTACCGGGGCCTCGGCGGCGGCAAGCTTCGATCCACGGGATTCCACGGTCACGGTGATCGTTCCCTCCGCTGGATCAAGGGGATGTACATCTACGGTGAGGTGCCCGGCGCCACGGCCGTTCCCGCGGATGCTCGTCACCGATGGGCGCGGCGTGACGCGGCTGATCCCCTGCTTTGGAGTGAACTCAAGCCATACCGACTGCCAGATGCCGCTGCACTCCCGGTACCAGCAACTGAAGGGGGCCTGCCAACTCTGTTTTCCGCGTGGTTGGCTGCGATCGAGCCGATCTTCTACCCGGAGCAGCACGGTGTTGTCCCCCGGGTCTACCGCGGCGGTAATCTCCACCCGGAATGGCGCATATCCCCCTCGGTGCCGACCGACGTAGGCGCCGTTCATCCACAGCGTGGCATCGAAATCCACGGCCCCGAACGTGAGAAACACGCGCTGCTGCGTTTCTTCTGTGCTCATCGAAACGGTGGTTCGATACCACATAACCGGGTGGTGCCCCTCCAAGCCGATACCACTGCCGGCGCTCTGCGGACAGAACGGAACGTGAATCGTCCTGGTAAACGGGGGAACGACACCGGTGAGGTCTCCGGAGTATCGACCAGATGAGGATCGGATCGGTTCCTCATCGTCCACGGCAAACTCCCACGGACCGTTGAGCGATCTCCAGGTGGGACGATAGTGGGCCGGATCAGGTGTTTCTACGCGCAATGCTGACATCGATAAACCCTTGAAAGTTTTCCTTGATTGTATATCATTCTTAGGCTATAATCAAGCAATAACATCAGTAAAAATGGATATTAATTATGGTAAAGCGGTTCGAAAATGCAGCGGCCTACTCGTTTCTCGGTCCTTTTCTTCTTATCTACGTGCTCTTCACGGTGTATCCCGTGTTTCAGGCGTTGTGGATGAGTGCCTTCGACTGGGATCTATTGTCGGTGAGTCATGATTTTCTCAGGTTTGAGAACTACCGCGAGATGCTGTTCGGTGATCCGTCGTTCTGGCGAACGCTGGGAAACACCGTGGTCTTTGTGCTGCTGTCTTCGCCGCTCATCATTGGGGTGGGGTTGCTGCTCGCGCTCGGTTTGAGCGGGCCCCGGGGGGGATGGTTGCGAACGGTGTTTTTCAGTCCCTATGTGCTGTCCGTTGCCGTTACCACCCTCCTGTGGGGGTTTATGCTCAATCCGCAGCAGGGGCTGATCGGTGCCGCTCTGCAAGCGGTGGGATTGCCGCCGATCGCGTGGCTTACCAATCCCGATTTGGCGATGCACGGGATCGTCATCACTACACTGTGGTGGACGGTAGGTTTTAACATGGTGCTCTTCATCGCCGGACTCCAGGATATCGATGGATTTCTCTATGAGGCGGCAACGATTGATGGGGCAGGCTCGGTGCGAAAGTTTTTGTCCATTACGTTTCCGGGCCTCAAACACACGCTTACCACCGTAACAATTCTCCAGATTATCGCCTCGTTTCAGATCTTTGGTCAGGTGCACATTATGACCCGCGGTGGACCCGGGGGTGCTACCCGAGTGCTGATCCAGTACATCTACGAGACGGGGTTTCGCGCCTTTCGTTTGGGATAGGCCTCGGCGATGTCGGTGGTGCTCTTCATCGTCATGTTCGGGGTATCGATGGTTCAATTGCGCATTTCACGCCGGGGAGAAGTCGAATGAAAGGTATGCGGGCACGACTGTTCATTATGGTTCCGGTGGCGGCTCTGTGGTTGATTCCGCTGGTGTGGATGCTGGTCCTCGCGCTGACTCCCAATAATCTCGTTCAGCAGAATACGATTCGCCTGCTTCCAGCGCAGCCTACCATTGAAAATCTGATCAGTGTTCTCCGACGTGGGCTCACGATGCGCTGGTTTATGAACAGCATGATCGTGGCGGCGTCTACCACGGTGCTGGTGGCACTGAGCCAGGCGATGGCGGCGTATGCGATCGCCCGCATCCCGTTTCGCGGGCGGATGATCGTCTACCCCATGATTCTGGCGGGGCTGATGGTTCCCCGGGAGGCGATGTTTGTGCCGTTGTTTCTCATGTTTGCCGAGTGGAGCGCGCATAACACCTACGCCGCGTTGGTGCTCCCCCGGGTAGCGATACCGTTGGGTGTGTTTCTGGTGACCCAGTTTATGCTGGCAATACCGCGAGAGGTGGAAGAGGCAACGCAGATAGATGGGGCCACCCGGTGGACGGCGTTCTGGAAGATCGTGCTGCCCATGAGTCTCCCCGCCCTGACCGCACTCTCCGTTTTCACGTTTATTCAGACCTGGAACGACTACCTCTGGCCGTTGGTGAGCGCCACGCGCAAAGAGATGTTCACCATTACCACCGGGCTTGCCAGTTTGCAGGGCAACTTCGCGCAGTCCACCGAGCTCGGCAGCCTCATGGCCCGCGGCGTCGTGGCGGCGGTACCGCTGCTCGTCCTGTTCTTCATCTTTCAGAAAAACCTGATTCGCGGCATTTCCATGACCAGCGGAGGTAAGTAGAAACCGGATCCGGCGCCGTGGGCGGCGGAAACACACAATAAGGAGGTATCCAACGATGTTGGTACACACACGACAGATTACACTGGCGGTTGCGGTTCTGTTGATCGCCACGATGGCGTGGGCGGGCGGTACCCAGGAGGGCGCCGAGAGCGACGGGACCACCACCCTGACGATGGCTCGATTCTTTGGTGATTGCGGAGACACCACGGAAGGGGTCACCGATGTGAGCCAGGCCACGAGCGAATGCGAGGTAATCCAGATCCTCACCAACAAATACAACGCTGAAAACGATCAAGGCATCGTTATTGAGCGCCTCGGCGGGGCCGAGTGGGGCTCCTACTACGACGCGCTCAACACCAGTTTTGCCGCCGGCGATCCGCCGGATGTTGCGGTCATGCACGGATCGAACCTGCCGGACTACACCGCTCGCGGTCTGATCCAGCCGATCGATCCCTATTTGAGCGATTTTGGAATCGATCCCTCCGACTGGACCGACCCCGCCCAGGGCGCAGTATCCGCCGATGACTCGTACTACGGTGTTGCCTTTGACCTGCACGCCCTGCTGACCCATGTAAACGTAGACCTCTTCCGGGAAGCGGGATTGGTAGACGACGACGGCAATCCGATTCTCCCCAGCAGCCGGGACGAGTTTTTTGAACATGCCGAGACGATGATGGAGGAAACGGGCAAGCTCTACCTTGCCACCGATGCCTCGCAGTTTCCCTTCGGCGTTCGCCTCATGTTCAGCCTCGTTTGGCAGCAAGGCTCAGACTTGGTGTCCGACGACGGTAGCCAGGGCACCGTTGATACTGCCGAGGCGCGGGAGGCGGTAGACTTCATGGTAACGATGTTTGATGAGGGATACGCCGACCCCGAGTTTGATTACACCTCCTCGGAGCGGGCGTTTATCTCCGGAGACGCAGCGATACTCATGAACGGCACCTGGGCGGTAGACCAGTACAGCCGGGAAGCCGATTTTGAATACCGCGCCATGGACTTTCCCACGCTCTACGATCGTCCCGCCGTGTGGGCCAATAGCCACATGTGGGTCCTTCCGGCTCAACAGGATGACGCCAAGTATGAGGCAGGGATGGACTTCCTGGCATTTCTCCATGAGCACACCAGGGACTGGGCCGCCGGTACCGGGCATCTTGCCCCGCGGACGAGCGTTCTTGACAGCGATGCACTGCAAGAGGTACAGCAACGGTCGAACTACGCGGAGACCGCCAACATCGCGCAGTTAGTACCGACCATTCGCAACTGGCAGGCGGTGGAAGACATCCTCAAGGAAGAGATCGAATCCACCTGGCTCACCGATAAGTCGATCGATGACGCGTTGACGGATGCCGACCGGCGCATCAACAATACGCTGCAGTAGTTGCGAGACCTCACTCGGACCAGACGGCCCCGGCGAGGCAACTCTCCGGGGCCGTTCTTTTTTTCTACCTCGAAATTGTGGGCGGGTAGTGGTACATTGA
>CAZNRF010000299.1:0-4437 GCA_964575075.1 uncultured Spirochaeta sp.
CGCGTTCGAGTCTGCGCGGGGATACGCTTTCCGTGGTGGTTGAGCTCGGAGAACGGGAAGAGACGCTTCGGGTAAAAACCTCCGGCGAAACGCTGGAGCGTTGACCGAAGGAGATTTAGCCGGTACCCTTCAGCTATGTATCAGATCTATTTTCTCTCCATCCTCACTAACATCCTGGCCGGTATCGCTTTGGGATTCGACAGGATGGATGAGCGGCTTCGGTTGCGTTCAGTATTCAATCCGGAATTATTTCAAAACACCGGGTTTCGGCTCGCCATCGGACTGATCGCGTTTGTTATAGGATTCCTGAAATTGCTCTCCGTCAGCCCTGGCGATGTGGCGGTAGTTGGGGATCTGGTTCCTGCCCTTACGGGCATGCTGGCCGGATTCGCGCTGGCGTTTCAGTACTACCAGGAGCGCTCAGCCACAGAAAGCAGCACGGTTGCCTCCTTGGACAAGGTCTTCGGCCGCCATAGCTCCACACTCGGGATGGTAGCGCTCAGCGCCGGAATCATCCACTTCTTCCTGCACCGCGTGCTCTTCTTATAACGACCGTGATCTACCGCGACGGGCGGCTGGTGACGACTGCCGGAGTCGCGGCAGTGGAGGGGCGTTTTTTTTTGGCGCGTCGCAAGCCTGGAGGAGCTCTATCCAACAAATGGGAGTTTCCAGGGGGCAAGTGTGATCAGGCCGATGGTTCTGAGGGTGCTTGCCTGGTCCGGGAATTTCAGGAGGAGTTCAATGTCTCGGTGTCCGTTGGAGCGGAGATCGGCACGGTTCCCTTCGAGCACAACGGTATCCACTATTTGCTTGTTGCCTATGAGATACGTTTCCTCTCACCTCCGGACACGCTGTTAGAACACAGCGATGCCGGATGGTTCTATCCCGCTGAGGTTCTTCAACTGGACCTGGCCGAATCCGATCGTCAGCTGATTGAAGACGTGATTCTTGCTTGATATTGAATGGGCCGCCGGCCTTCACGGTATGGATACGGAACTCGGAGCCGTCCAGGCGGGGATTCTCCTGCGCTCCGGGCCCAGGTCTCACCCCGGGGGTACGTCCTTTTGGCCCGCCGGCTCCCACTCACCCCGGGAGGTTGCGCTTACGCGCCGGCTCCTTTCCCACCAACTGAACCGATCGATTACCGATTTGCGACTCCTGCGGCAAGTACATGGCACCACGGTTATTCGACGTGGGGCTTCTCGTGAGGATGACGCCCCTCTCGACACCCCCGCAGCTGACGCCCAATTCACTGCGGAGGCCGGCCCGGTCCTCATCGCGAATGTGGCGGACTGTTGCCCCGTGATCGTCGCTGCGTCCGATCCGGCGCTGGTAGGGATTGCCCACGCCGGGTGGCGAGGAGCCGCCCACGGCGTCGTAGAGAGACTCCTGGTGGAGACCATACGCGCGGGTGTGTCCGTTTCAAACCTACGCTGCTGGGTTGGGCCATGCGCCGAGGCGAGCCGATACGAGGTCGGGCCGGACACGGCGGCGTTCTTTCGTTCATGGCCCGAGGCGATTCTGCCTCATCCGGCAGATCCGAAAAAGCGCCTCTTGAACGTACGTGCGGTGGTGGTGGAGCAGTTGCTGCGGGTGGGAGTTGCTGCGGAGCACGTGACGGTGAGTCGAGGAGGAACGATCGGTGAGACCCGGTACCACTCGCACCGCCGGTGCCGATGGGCCGCTGGTAGAATGGCGGCCTTTGTCACCCTGGGGTAGCGTTGGACGATGCTGCCGTTTGTTACTACCTTTGGCATACACCATAGCGATAAAACCTATTGAGGAGATGTACGACATGGCACAGATTGTTCCTGAAATCGAAGAACGACGCGCCCGCCGGGCGCTCTCAGAAGAGCCCATCGATAAAGCGACCATTGAGCGCATATTTGACGCCGCAACCAAAGCTCCCAGTTGTAGCAACAAGCAACCGTGGCGGTTTCTCGTCGCCACCGAAGGAGCGGCTTTAGAGAATGCGCGAGAGGCGCTGCTTGGCGGCAACTATTGGGCCAAAAAGGCGCCGGTTCTGGTTGTGGTAACAACCCGGGATGAGTTCGATTGTCAGCTCAGTGACGACCGCAACTACGCCCAGTTTGACACCGGTATGGCGATTATGGGGCTCATGATGCAGGCGACGCGGGAAGGATTGTACGCCCACCCGATGGCAGGGTTTGAGCCGGCGACGCTGCGGGAGAAGTTTAATATTGAACCGGAGACGCGGGTGATTACGATGGTTGCTATCGGTCGTCCTGGAGACAGCTCCCACCTCAATGAGAAGCACGGAGCCGATGAAACCTCCGAGCGGACCCGGAAGAGCTTGGATGAGGTAATCCAGTGGAACGGCTGGAGCTCGCTGGGGTAGTTCCTGCCGCCGTTTCTCACGTAACCAGGGAGATTATCAGGAAGAACCGCCGGTGCCGGATGTGCCGAGGTTGAGCCTCCGGGCGACCGCCTTTGCATAACCGGCCAGCCCGGCGTGATCCTCTAAGCGCGTGTGCTCCCACGCCGCCAGACATGACAGATCTTCATCACAGCCTTCGCTCAGCGCGTGGGCCAGATGAATGGCATCGTCTACCGCTTTTGCGGTTCCCGAGCCGATATGAGGCCGGATGAGGCTAGCGGCATCACCAATAAGCACCACCCGACCAAAGACCAGCCGAGGGAGGGTGAGGTCCTCAATCTTCTGGATAAACGGCTCCGGCGTTTTGTGGACGACCTCCCGAAACGGTGGACAGAGATCGCGGTCCGCCAGAGCTGCCATTCCCTCCAGGGTCTGCTCCGACATAACGCCCCGGGGCACCGTCGTGCGGTGAACGTACCCCTCGGTGTCCGTCATAAGGGCTGCGAGGTCCGGACCCTGCGGCACCGATTGGTACCACACCCAGTTAATCCGGCGATGTCCCGGCCGGACATCGCCGTCCTCACCGGGAACTTCATACAATAGAATGGAAGTCTCTTCTCCGTTGAACGAGGAGAGGCTGTCCACGAACAGTTCCAACGTCTCCGGACGCAGGGCTTCTTCGTCTACCATGCCGCGCCGCGCCACATATCCGGCGTATTCCGGCTGGATTCCCGGGAGTAGCAACCGACGGGACCGCGACCCGATTCCATCGGCAGCGATAACGACGTCTCCCCGGACGATCTGACCCGTTTCCAGTACGACCTCGCCGTTGGCACCCCAATCCGGAAGATCTTCCATAGCAACGCCACGACGAATCGAATCGGACCCTACCACGCGCTCCAGCTCGCGGAGGAGTACATCCCACGACGTGTAGGCGGCGGCACTCTCGGCCATCCGCATTACTGTGCCATCCGTTTTGAAGATCTTTCGCTCCACAGCGGGAATTGCGGCAATTCCGGGGGTTGCGACGCCATGTTGTTGCAAGTAATCAAGCATCCGTGGCTGCACGACAACGCCCCCGCCAGTGCGTAACAGGTCGGTTGATTTTTCTACGATTTCCACCGACCAATCATTGCAGCGCAGGCCCGCCGCTGCGACGAGTCCCGCATAAGATGCACCGATAATCACAGCGTGCCGTCCCGAAGTGTATGAATCCATATCAGTATCGTACTGCCGGCGCCTTTGCAGGTAAAGGTGAACCTGCGATACAATTAGCCCATGATACCGCAACTGATCGGCACCAAGAAGAACCAGGCGTTTCGAGCATGCGAGCGCTATTGCACGGAGCGAAAGATCGATTTTCAGACGCGAGACCCCCGAGAGAAACCGCTGGGACGTCGGGAGCTCGAGACGATCGCCGGTGGAGTAGGCGGCGCAGATGCCCTCATCGATACCGAATCTTCCGCGTATAAGAAGCGCGGTCTCGCCTGGATGGAGTACGATCCCCTTGAAGAGCTCATGGAGCATCCTGACCTGCTTCGGCAACCGGTGGTACGGACTGATCACGGAGTTGAGATCGCTCCGGATCGCGCCACGTTGGATCGGATCTTTGCCCGCAGATGATCGGAGGACGCCGGTGACCTCGGGACAGCTGCGCCGCGCGCTTCGCCGCCAGTTCGGATTTGATCAGTTTCGGGATCATCAGGAAGAAATCGTTCGCTCGATTGTGGCCGGGCGCGATGTGTTTGCGGCGCTCCCCACCGGTGGCGGTAAATCCCTGTGCTATCAGCTTCCGGCTACGCTCATCGATGGACTTACCGTGGTGGTGAGTCCTCTGATCGCGCTCATGCAGGATCAGGTTGACGGGGCGGTGCAGGACGGGGTTCGTGCGGCGTACCTGAACAGCAGGATGGACGCCGAAGCGATTCGCAGTACCTGGTTCGAGCTCCCCCGGGGCGCCGTGGGTCTGCTGTACGTGTCACCGGCGCGTCTGGCAAACCCCGACCTTCGCTCGCGTCCGGGAGATTGGCACCTCCCCGCGCACGCCGTAGGTGAGGCGCATTTCAGTTCCGCGTGGGGCCCCGCGGTTCGTCGTGATT
>CAZNRF010000300.1:0-4436 GCA_964575075.1 uncultured Spirochaeta sp.
GTGGAGCTTGCGGGGGGCCGGCAGCTTTGGACGCGGATGGGCGGCTCCAGGTAGTTGCCACCAAGATCATCGTTGGTGAGGTCGAGCGCAACTGCATCGGCGACCGCGCGGATGTTACCGTTCTGATTCCTCAGGGGCAGAAGCCTCACGGGTATACGCCTGCTCCCCGGGCGGTTGCGGCGATCGAGCGCGCACACGTGGTGTTCGTCAACGGATTTGATCTGGAGGAGAATCTCCTCGATACGGTGGAAACCGCGGCAACCGGGTATATCGTGCCGGTGTCGGCCGGCATCGAGGCCACCGGTGACCACGACCACGACGATGACGACCACGACCACGGCGAGGATGATCACGATCACGACGATGACGATCACGACCACGGCGAGGATGATCACGACCACGACCACGCCGCCGGCGACCCCCACGTCTGGTTTGATCCTAACAACGTGACGGTATGGGTGGAGAATATCGAACACGTTATGAGTGACCTTCTTCCCGGCGAGCACGAGGCGTTTGAAGCCGCCGCCGAGCGGTACGAGGAGCAGTTACAGGAGCTGGATGCCGAAATCCGCCGTCGTGTCGCATCCCTTCCCGAGAGTCGGCGAAAGATCGTCATCGACCACGCCTCGCTGGATTACTTTGCCGATCGGTACGGATTCGAGGTAATCGGCACGGTGATTCCCGCCACGACTGACCAGGCGGAACCGTCGACGCAGGCGGTGGCGCGGTTGGTTGAAGTGATCCGGCAGGAAGAGGCGCCGGCGATCTTTGTTGGGGCTACGGCCAGTCGGGGACTTGAGGGACTCGTGAACGCGGTGGCCGGGGAAGTTGGCCGGGACATCCGCATTGGACGACTGTTGACCGGGTCCCTGGCGCCGGAGGGCGAGCCGGGTGACACCTATCTCGGATTTATGGAGTACAACGTTACCCAAATCGTAGAAAACCTGGCAGACTGACCGGAGATGGTACTGCATAGACTCAACTACGGTGGAACCTGTCACATCCCGGCGATACCGAATACGGCAGCCCTCGCGGTGCAGGGGCTGTCGTTTCGCTATCCCGGGACGACGATCGAGACACTCGACGGCGTCGACCTGACCGTTGCGCCGGGGGAGCGGGTTGCCCTGGTGGGGCCCAATGGGGCGGGGAAGTCTACCCTCCTCAAACTGATTCTGGGACTGGAGCAGCACACTCGGGGAACGATTAGCGTCTACGGTAATCCTGCCCACCAATGCCTGCACCGTGTCTCGATCGTTCCCCAGCGGAGTTCGGTGGACTGGCGATTTCCGGTGACTGTGCGGCAGGTGGTGACGATGGGACGCTACGTGCACCTGGGCTGGTTCAAGCGCCCCAAGAGCGAAGACCGCGACCGCGTCCAGCATTCGATGGAAATGATGGAGATCACCGACTTGGCGGATCGGCAGGTGGGTGAGCTTTCCGGTGGTCAGCAGCAGCGGGTGATGCTGGCGCGCACCTTGGCGCACGACGCGGATCTCATGCTTATGGATGAACCGTTGAATCACGTGGACATCTCCACCCAGGAGCTGATCTTTCACACCCTCGAGCGCCTCACCACCGCCGGCAAGGCGGCGATCGTCAGTACCCACGATCTGGGTATTCTCTCGGTGCACTTCAGTCGGGCGGTGTTTCTCGACCATCGGGTCATAGCCGATGGACCGGTGCGGGAGGTGCTTACCCCGGAGACGATCGCTGCCGCCTACGGCTTTGAGTTTCACCGCGATTATCACGGCGTACCGGCAGAGCCCGCGCAGCCCCGCGCTCACCAGGGGGACCACCATGGTTGAATGGTTGATCGAGCCCTTGAGCTTCGCTTTCGTCGTTCGGGGGCTGGTAGCCGGGCTGTTGGCGGCGTTGGCGTGTGCCACACTGAGCGCCTTCGTGGTGTGGCGAGGTATGGCCTTTGTCGGCGATGCCCTGGCGCACGCGATCCTCCCGGGCATTGTGGTGGCCTACGCGTTGGGAATCAGCCTCTTTATCGGCGCCCTCGGAGCGGCCGTTCTGGCGGTAGCGGGAATTGGTCTGTTCTCACGGCGGGGACAGCTGCGGGAAGATACGGCGATCGGGGTGATCTTCGCCGGGTTCTTTGCGTTGGGGATTTTTCTCTTGAGCAGAATGGTGAGCTATCAGGATCTGAGCCATATCCTTTTTGGTAATATCCTCGGGGTAGCTCCGGGGGATCTCACCGCAATGGCGATCGTGGTGGCGATTGTACTCCTCGGTGTTGCCGCCGGCTTCAAGGAGCTCCTGGTAACCTCATTCGACCCGGCCCACGCGGTAGCCATCGGCCTTTCCCCTGATCTCCTGCGGTACGGGTTGCTCATGCTCCTGGCACTCACCACCGTGGTTGCGATCCAGACGGTGGGGGTCGTGCTGGTTCTGGCGTTGCTCGTTACTCCCGGCGCGGCAGCCTCGCTGCTGTCCCGTCACATGGGCTGGATCATGGCGATTTCCGTAGCGTTCTCGGTGGTGGCCACCGCGGTGGGATTTTACGCGTCGTACTACTGGGACGTAGCCTCCGGCTCGGCGATCGTCCTGACCCTCACGATCTTCTTCGTGGTGGCATGGGTCATCAACCGCCTCAGCCGGCGCGCCTCCTACGTAAGCTAAGTGAGCTAAGTGAGCTCAGTAAGCTAAGTGAGCTCAGTAAGCTAACGCCGTCCTTCAGACGGTGTTGGAAGGCAGGTTCAGTCCGGGTGACTCGCCACCATCTCTTCCTCGGGATGGTCATCACAGGCGATGTGGCTTTCGCCGCACACGTCACAGGTGACTACATGATGGTGCGCGGTAAACTCCTCCCAATGCTTCATCTGGTTGGGAGTGAGGGTGCCGCTTCCATGACACAAGGGGCATTCAAACTTCAACGCCTGGAGTACCGCCTGGCGAATAAACTCCGAGCGATTGGGCATCATCCGTAACTCTTCCGCAAGCGCGCCGTCCACCTTAAAGGTGATCACTTCATCTTTGTTCGTCATACCATTATCAGTGTGATACGAGGTAATACGGCCGGTCAAGAGCGTCTCCGCTCCATCCCGCACTGTCCCCCGCTGATCTGTTGTCCTGCCGGAAAACTCCCGGCATACTACCGGTATGAACCGCAGTGAACCTCGTACCGCCACCTATTCAATTGTCGCCGTTGACCCGGAGCAGCATCTCATGGGAGTTGCGGTTCAGTCCCACGCGTTCTCCGTAGGCTCCTTGGTGCCCTGGGGGCGGGCCGGGGTGGGGGTGGTGGCAACACAATCTGTGGTGAATGTGGATTTTGGGCCCCGGGGCCTGAGTTTGCTGGAGGCCGGATACGGACCGGCGGAAACGGTGGACCAATTGCTGGCCACGGATGAGAACTCACCGGTGCGGCAGGTGGCTGTGCTGACGCCGGACGGAGAGAGCGCCACCCACACAGGGCATCGGTGTATCGCCGCGGCGGGGCACATTCGGGGAGCCGGTTTTTCCGTTCAGGCCAATATGATGGACTACCCCGGGGTACCTGAGGCGATGGCGCGGGCGTGGGGTGAGAGCTCCGGTGATTTTGCCCGCCGCTTGCTCGCCGTACTTCAGGCGGCCCAAGCCGCCGGCGGCGATATTCGTGGGGTGCAGTCCGCGTCACTCCTGATCGTATCCACTGAGCGATCGGAATCGGTGGTACAGGGGCGGCCGATGGAGCTCAGAGTTGAGGATCATCCCGCTCCGCTTGAGGAACTCGAGCGTCTGATCACGCTCCACACCGCGTATCGCCACATCGACGCCGCCGACGAGCTCGCCGCCATGGGGAATCATTCTGCGGCGCAGCGGGGATACGCTACGGCCCGGGAACTCGCCCCGGACCGGGAGGAGTTGCGCTTCTGGCAAGCCATCTCCTCTGGGCTGGAGGGTTCCCCCGAGACGATCGCACACTCCCGGTCGATCCTGCTCGAGCTTGGTCCCGTTCCCGGCGGGCGGTGGTGGCGATTGGCGGTGCGACTGCCGGCAACCGGGCTATTCCCTATGGACAGTGAGCGCTGGAACCAGCTGCTTGCGCCGGACCCTCAGGTGGTGTACCACATCCTTGGGCGATCCGCCGCGGCATCCGAAGCCGGCTCCGATCCCCTGCGGCCACCGTCTCTGGAAACGGAGGGTTTCGTGCACTGCAGCTTTGCTCACCAACTTCCGGAGGTGTTGGCGCGGCACTATCCCGGTATCGTGGACCCTGCGATCATGGAAGTGCACACCGCGAAACTGTCCGACCCCGTGGTGGTGGAAGACAGCTACGGTATCGGAGAACGCTATCCCCACCTGTACGGGCCGATCCCGGAGCGCGCCGTGGGAGCAACCGCTCCACTATCTACCGTTCTCCCCGGGCTGATCGGTTAGCGGTCAGTGGTACCACCGCAGTAGCTAGGGTGGTCATCTCGCTGCGGGCTGCTACGCCACTTCCCCGG
>CAZNRF010000301.1:0-4404 GCA_964575075.1 uncultured Spirochaeta sp.
TCGTGGCGTACGCCCAGGCGTGTGATTTGAACCTTACGATCGGGTTTCACGAAGAACAGAGCGCGGTAGAGAGCGTGAAGGCGCATGTCTTTGCCATCAAGGATCACCTGGACCACCTTGCCGAGCTTGCGGAGGGCGACAAGGATATTTTTGACGGTGTCCGCGCTTTCTACGGAGAGTATCTCACCAACGTTCTTAACCTCTTTGAGAAGAGCGCCCGCAAGCTGTTGAAACACGAACCGCACAAAGGAAGTGTTTTGCAGGTCACAACGCCTCCAGTGGAGTCGACCAAAACAGCGGACAGGCGAAAGAAGATCAAACAAACATGACGAGGTTGCCCGCGAACGGTCTCAACGCCAACGCACCGACCCAGTTATCGACCCAGTCGACCGACTCAGAAGAGGGGTCCACATGAACGGCATCGTTAGCGAGCATCTCACACAGAGACTCATGGAGGATATCCGTACCAAGGGGCTCCTGGTGTGGCTCGACAAGGATGGCGTGTACTCCGACTTTGTGGACCGCCTGGCAGAAAAACAGGCGGTCGGTGCGTATCCGTATCCCGTCTACGGCTTTCGGGGTTCTTTTGTCCGTTTGATGCGGCAGAGTTATCCCGTTCTTGCGGGTGCGGAACTGCCCCGTTGTGTGATCCATCTCCCCGGGTTCTCGGAGGATTCTATCAAATCTACTCCGCTGTACGAAGCGTACAAAGCGGGGAGTCGGTGGCGTGCCGCTCTTGACACGACCGTCCGGGAAGCAGGGCAGGGGCACCTCACGCCGGATCAACTTGATGCATTGATAAACCGGGATGATCTGTCCCTGGAGGTTGCTGACCGCTATCTTGCGGACCACCTTGAGGAGACTCCGGCGCTGCAGCCGCTCCTTACCCGTTACGGCGAAGTCGGTCTCATGGCGAAGTTTTTGACCGATCTGTCGTCACTGCGATCCGATTTTCCGGGAGGCGATACGGAGTTTGTGAGCGCCCTCCGCCATCGCGCGGAGCGTCAGTTGGGACTTGGGGAGTGGTGGATCACCGCGTGGGGCGAAGGGTTCACCACCGCTGATGATCTGGCAGACACGCTCTGGGCGTACCTGTTGTGTCGTGAGTATGCGGCGGACATGGCAGATACTCCGGTATCGGTCCGGTTGTGGCAGCTCCGTGAGTTGCCAAAACAGTATCATCGCGCCTGCGACACCCTGCTCGCGGCGATCCGTCGCGACCATCCCGATACGTATGTGACCCATGCCGACCAGATCGTGACAGGTCTGCGGAGCGACGAAACCGATCTTCCACCTACGATGCTCGGTAAGATCGATACGTTTCGATTTGAGGCGGAGATATTCCTCTCCGAGGCGTTTCGCCTCCTCGATAACGGACAATGGCAGGAGGCCGGGGAGCTGGCGGAGGTGCGGCTGGCAGGGAGCGAAGCCGGTGTCCATGCCTTCTGGGTGAAGCGCGATCGCATTCTGGAAGAGACGTGGAAGTGGGTCAGGACAACGGCTGAACTGGGGCGTTTCCTGGCCAGCGAGGCGGATACCGACGATGCGAGCGGGAATCTTGCCGAGCAGACCCGTCGGTATCAGGAAGAGACGTGGCGCATCGATGACCTGCATCGCCGCTTTATACTGCAGTCGATCAGACTTGGGTCCAATGGTATCGATAGCCAGATGACGGTTTTCTCCCGGGTGCAACAGACGATCAAGGATCGGTACCGGAAGTGGATAGATGCCACCGTCCGCGCGTGGAACGCCGTGTGTGAACGGGATGGCTTCCTGCCGGAGCCGTCGCTGCGGCAGCGCGGTTTCTACCAGCGGTCCATCGCACCGGCACTTCGGGGCGGGACAAAGACGGCGCTCATACTTGCGGACGCGTTGCGATACGAGCTCGGACGTGAACTGGAAGCGCAGATCGAAAACGAGGGAATCGGCACAATCAGACTGTCCGGGATGCTCGCCGAACTTCCGACGATCACCGCCGTGGGGATGAGCGCGCTGGCACCCACCGCGGACGGTGATGAGCTTCATCCGTTGTGTACGGCGGACAACCGCAAGATTACCGGTTTCCGCGGCGGCTCACGCGACGTGACCTCCCCGGACAGTCGGAAAAAGACGTTCGCTGATGTGTCCGGCGTATCCTGTGACTGGCAGGATCTGAACGAGTTCCTGAGCGCGAACGAGAAAGATGCTGCCCGGGTCGGTACCCATGACCTGGTGATCCTGGCTACCGCTACCGTTGACAAGGAGGGCGAGGGTGACGCCCTTGTCTCCGGGATCGACTATTTCGACACCACCCTGGGTCGCATTGTGATTGCCGTACGACGGCTGGTCAAGCTCGGATACCGGCGCATCGTCATTACCGCTGATCACGGATTTATCATCGGGGATGATACGGTCCAGACTGGAACCAGTCCCAAGCTTGAAGGGGTAGATCGACGACACGCGCTGGGGGAACCGCGGTTTGGCCCCGACCTTGTGTCGGTCCGTATGGCGGAGCTCCAATACCGTATCGGGCCGGAACCTGCCGCGATCGTGTTTCATCGTGAGTCCCATATCCTTGCTTCACGCCCGACGCCCAGCTTCTATCACGGCGGAAATTCGCCGCAGGAGCGGATTGTTCCGGTCCTGGAGATCACCACCTCAGGGAGCACAGGGCATCGGGAACCGGGGACATTTCGCCTGGAGTATGAACCGCTTCCGGACCTTCTCGGTCAACACCGGATCAAAGTCACTGCGACGGAAGTCAGTGCCCCGTCGCTGTTTGAGAAAGCTCCCCTCGATGTGCGGGTAACCGCTGCAGACGGTGCGAGCGTGACCGTTGCCGGCGTTGCCGGTGGGAAGTCTGTTGGTGACCTCGTCACCCTCACCCCGGAATCACCGTGCGAGATCGTGTTTACTCTCCACGGTAGTGTCGCCCGAGCGCGTCTTCGATTTCACTCGGCACGGCCGGAGAATGCTATCGAAAACGCGGAAGCTCCCGAGTACTTCGACGTGGATATGACCAAGGGTGGCGCCGTCACGGACGGGGATGCTCCGGAAGCCGCGTCGGCGTCGTGGGAGGCTGTGATCGATCCGGATTACCATGTCGCGATCCGTCACCTCCAGAGTCATGGCGCGCTTTCGATCGCCTTTCTGGAGAACTCTCTCGGAGGCGGGCCGGTTGGCGCACGGAAGGCGCGGAAGTTCGCGCTCAAGGTAGACGAGTGGCAGCCGTATCTGCCGTTTCGTATCGCGGTACATGACACGCCGCAGGGCAAGGAGTATCGGATATCATGATTGAAACGGAACATATCTTTGAGCGTCTCCGCAGCGGGACCGTCCCGGAACGTGGGCTGGACAAGTTTGCCGTCGGTATCGATCGGCAGCTGACCGAAATCCGTCGCCAGTTGGATATTGCCAGGTCCGGGGAAGGGGCGTTCAAGTTTCTCCGTGGTGGGTACGGCTGCGGAAAGACGTTCATGAGCCAGTACACGTTGCTGGAGGCGCTCCAGCATAATTTCGCCGTCTCGTTTGTGGTGGTGTCACCCAACGATACGCAGTTTCACAAGTTTGATGATGTGTATCACAAGATCGTGTCCGGCCTCCGTACCCCGACCGCCCTTGGCGGAGCGCTGGAGGATTCGATCGATCGCTGGGTCGGCAAGATCGAAGATCGCCTGGCGGAAGAGATCGGCGAGGATGATCCCGGTTTTGATGACGCGGTAAAAGCGCGCTTTGAATCTGAGCTCAGTGAGCTTTCCCGAAGTGACACGGGCGTGGAGTTTATCAACGTTTTGAAGGCGTTCTTTGACGCCAAGATGGAAGAGGATCACGTTACCGCGTCGTCCCTCATCGGGTGGATCAGTGGATCGAAGAACATTGCGGCTGCCGCGAAGCGAAAAGCAGGCATTAAGGGCGAGATTTCCAGCGCCTCGGCACTGCTCTACCTGAAAGGTGTGCTCAACATTATCCGCAAGGCGGGGTACGCCGGTCTCGTTGTTGTGATCGATGAGCTGGAGACTATTATTCGCACCCGCAGCGACGTACGGGCGAAGTCCCTCAACGGCCTCAGGCAGATAATCGACGCCTCCAAGGATTTTCCGGGTCTGTTGTGGATATTCACCGGGACGGAGGTTTTTTTCGACAGTCGCAAAGGCGTTGCCGGGCTGGAACCGTTGCATGACCGCATTCGGTTTACCGAGTCCGGCGGGTTTGTGAGCCCCAAACAGGCTCAGCTTGAGCTCAAACCGTTTGTCCGGGAGCGGCTGTTGGCGGTCGCCCTGAAACTGCGCGAGGTCTATCCGTCGCGATCTCCCGATCGCCTGAGAAAACTGGTGGACGATGCGTTTTTGCAACGCCTTGTAGATGATGTCACAGCCGGGCTTCGCGGGGATGTCGGGGTTATACCACGACAGTTTCTGCGGGAGC
>CAZNRF010000302.1:0-4389 GCA_964575075.1 uncultured Spirochaeta sp.
GTCGAGTGAATGTACTGAGCGAGTTCCCAGGGGTAAAGCCAATTTTGCGGAGATGTCCACTTTCTTGAGATGCACTCCTGCCGCGATCCGCGATCCGCGAAGCCGGTGACGGCAGTTTGGGGTGTTGTTAGGTAAGGCGCCGGCGAACCAGCTCAACGCGGCGTGGGGACGCTTCGGTCCTCCTGGTACACGCTGCTCGTTTCGGTGTACCCGATTGCCGACAGCACCGCCCAAGGAACGACGTTGAAAAAGATAATGAGCACCTTGTAGGCGCCGAGTACCGCGTAGGTGACCACCAGAAACTTGTCTTCCGGAATAGCGAACCACTTCTCCCGCGTCTCGTAGAACCATACGCCGGCTACCTTTACCATCACCGAGGCGACAAACAGCACCACGATGTTGATCAGTGAGCACCAGAACAGAAAATCAGTCAGCATTTCATAGTCCATGATATGCCTCCTGATTCCAGTATAATAAAAAATCGTCGGCAACGCCCGCTTGCCGTATCCCGCCGGTGACGTGTAGACTGTAAAGCCTATCGAGGTGCGCCGATGCGCCGCCTCGGCCCGTATAATCCCGATAATTGGTTCGGGAGTCTCTACCGGAACGCCGGAACGTTCCGACTACGGGCAGAAACGCACTTCCATCTCTCCTGTGCTGCAGGACCTGGAGCCCTCGTGGATTCCAGGTCGTGGTGTTTCTGCTCAATAGAGGCTCGCCTTCCAATGCCCGGCACCGCAGGAGGAGCCATGGAACGGCAACAGCAACTCTACGAGGGCAAGGCCAAACGCGTCTTCGCCACCTCCGATCCTTCCCTGGTCATTTTCGAATACAAAGACGACGCCACCGCGTTTAACGGACAGAAGCATGCCGAGTTCTCCGGCAAAGGTGAGCTCAACAACCGCCTGAGCGCCCACTTCTTTGCGGCGGTGGCCGCCGCGGGAGTACCGACCCACTTTGTGGAACTCCGCTCCCCCCGGGAACAGGTCTGTCGCCGGGTGGAAATCGTGCCGCTGGAGGTGGTGGTACGCAACCGCGTGGCGGGCAGCATGGCGCGCCGGCTCGGGCTGGCGGAGGGCTCCCCCCTGCGCCACCCCGTGGTGGAACTCTGCTACAAGAACGACGAGCTCGGCGATCCGCTGGTTGCCCCCTCGCACGCTGCCGCCACCGGCATGGCCACCTGGGCCCAGATCCGCTGGATGGAGCGCTCGGCGCTTACCGTCAACCGCATTCTCATCGACCACGTGGCGGCGGCCCGGATGGAGCTGGTGGACTTCAAGTTGGAGTTCGGGAAGATGGCAGCCGGGGTAGATCGAACCGAGGGTTCTGCCGACGCCCACCCGCTGGGACCCGGCGGCCTCATCCTGGCCGACGAGATCAGCCCCGACACGTGCCGTTTGTGGGATCGCGCCACCGGGGAACGCCTGGACAAAGACCGCTTCCGGCGGGATCTGGCGCCGCTCCTCGAGGGGTACCGCGAGATTCTCCGTCGCCTGGAAGGTGCCGTGGAGGCCTCCCAATGAGCGGCGGCCACGACGGCGTGAGGAAGGGCTCGCTGGGTGAGGCTCCGGTGGCGGCCACGCCGCCGGCCCCGATGAGCGGTGACGCGGCGCGCACCCGTGAGTTCGACTTTGATTTCCAGGGCGGTGATATCCATGATCCCGAGGACCGGCTCCACGAGGAGTGCGGGCTCTTCGGGGTGTTTACCCCGGACCGCGATGATGAGATGGCGGCGTCCATTGCGCGGGTGGTGTACTACGGGTTGTATTCGCAACAGCATCGTGGACAAGAGAGTGCGGGGATGGTGGTGGCCGGTGAGGACGGCCTTGAGCAGTACCGCGGCATGGGGCTGGTGGCGGAGGTGTTTACCGATCAGGTGCTGGACCGCTTTGCCGGGCGCGCGGCGATCGGCCACGTGCGGTATTCCACGGCGGGGTCCTCGACGATTTCCAACGCGCAACCACTGATGGCGCAGTCCAAATTGGGGCAGATCGCGATTGGCCACAACGGCAATCTGGTGAACGCGCCGGTGATTCGCGATTTGTTGGAGGACGCCGGGGTGATGTTTCAGACCTCCAGCGATTCCGAGGTGATCTTGAACCTGGTGGCGCGGAGCGCGCGGCACGGGTTGCGTCGGGCGCTGCAGGATGCGCTGCGGGCGGTGCAGGGGGCGTTTTCGCTGGTCTTGCTCACCGAGGACAGCCTCATCGCGGTGCGCGACCCCAAGGGCATCCGGCCGCTGGTGCTGGGAACGCTGGGGGACGCCACGGTGGTGGCCAGCGAGAGTTGTGCCCTGGACGCGGTGGGAGCCGATCTGGTGCGGGATGTGGAGCCCGGGGAGATCGTGATCGTCACGTCCGATGGTATGGAGTCGCTGAAGCTCAATGAGCGTACCGGTAGCCAGGTGTGCTCCTTTGAGTTTGTGTACTTCTCCCGCCCCGATAGTGAGGTGGACGGCGTGGGGGTGTACGCCTCGCGGATGGAGGCGGGGCGCATTCTCTATCGGGAGGCGCCGGTGGAGGCGGACGTGGTGAGCGGCGTCCCCGATAGCGGGGTGGTGGCGGCCCACGGCTACGCCGAGGCGGCGGGGATTCCCTACGCCATGACGCTGATCAAGAACAAGTATGTGGGGCGGAGCTTTATCGCGCCCACGCAGGAGCTCCGGGAGCGGGCGGTGAGCGTCAAGCTGAACGCGCTGCGGCACAATGTGGCGGGGAAGCGGATTGTGCTGATCGACGATTCTATTGTGCGCGGTACCACGATGCGCCGCTTGGTGGCGATGTTGCGGCGGGCCGGGGCCACGGAGGTGCATATTCGGATTGCTTCGCCGCCGGTGCAGCACGCCTGTTACTTTGGGATGGACTATCCCAGCCGCAATGAACTCGCCGGCCGGCGGGGGGTTGAGCAGGTGCGGGAGATGATCGGCGCGGACTCCCTGGCGTATCTGTCGTTGCCGGGTCTGCACGCCTCCCTGGGGGATACGGGAAAGTACTGTGTGGGGTGTCTCACCGGGGTCTATCCGGTGGCGGCGCCGGTGGGGCAGGAAAAGGATGAAATCCCGGAGGCGATCGCGGTGAGAAATGGGCTGTATACATAATCGTGTTGCAGATTGGAGAATAAATATCGGCTCCGTACGCAGTTAGCTCTTGGATATGCTGTGGGGAATACCAAATCTTTGTGGCACTACAATTTGTAGCCCAAGTTGCAACACGATTCTCGATACAGCCCCTGGTAGCAAGGAGTTTCCATGAATGATGAACCATTAGACTACCGCAGCGCCGGCGTGAACGTGGGGGCCGGTCAGAAACT
Source organism: uncultured Spirochaeta sp. (assembly GCA_964575075.1). Taxonomy (GTDB): domain Bacteria; phylum Spirochaetota; class Spirochaetia; order DSM-27196; family Alkalispirochaetaceae; genus Alkalispirochaeta. The sequence goes on from CAZNRF010000302.1 coordinate 3,310, forward strand.
GGTACGAGATATCGCGACGACAGTTGCCGCCACGCAGGGTCCTGAGGTCTTAGGTAACCTTGGCGGGTTTGCCGGGCTCTACGCCCTCGGGAACTACCGTGATCCGGTGCTGGTTTCCGGAACCGACGGGGTAGGAACCAAGGTAGAGCTGGCCCGCGCCGCGGGGCGATTGGATACAATCGGCATCGACCTGGTGGCGATGTGCGTCAACGATGTGATATGTCACGGCGCGCGGCCGCTGTTCTTTCTCGATTACATGGCCGTGGACGACCTGTCGAAGGTAGATGCCGCGGCGATCGTTGCCGGCGTCGCCGAGGGCTGCCGGCGCGCCGGATGCGCTTTGATCGGCGGCGAGACCGCGGAAATGCCCGGCGTCTACCGGCCGGGGCGATTCGACCTGGCCGGTTTCGCGGTGGGAGCGGTAGAGCGGGACGAACTCATCGACGGCAGCGCCCTGGAACCGGGGATGGCGGTGGTTGGACTTGCCTCCAGCGGATTCCATTCCAACGGATACTCATTGCTGCGGAAACTGTTTCCTGAGGCTGAGGAGGCCAGTGAGGCTCGTACCGACGATGTGGGCGAGAAAGATAGCCAGAACCCCGCTGCTGCGGCTGAAACAAACCATCGACCCGGCATTTCCTCAGATTCTCGAAGACGGGCGCTACGTGACACGCTCCTCGTCCCCACGCGCATCTACACCGCCGTACTGGCAGATCTAATCTCCCGGTGCGAGGTTGCTGGTATCGCCCACGTGACCGGCGGCGGCTGGTGGGAAAACCTTCCCCGCCTCCTTGGCCGGCGTCGAGCTTCAGGGACGTTCCCCGTTCAGGACGCACCCGCCGCTCAGGGTCCACATCCCGCACTGCGAGTCGTCGTCGACGCGGGAGTCGTACCGCTTCCACCAGCGGTTCGCCTGCTCATCGATACGCCTGTAAGCCCCGCCGAAGCGTATCGCACCTTCAATATGGGCTTGGGAATGGCGGTGGCCCTCCCGGAGGCGTACGTGTTGCGAGCCATTTCGATCGCCGCCGAACACGGCATTGAGGCGTGGAAGATCGGACGCGTCGAGGTTGCGCCGGC
>CAZNRF010000303.1:0-4378 GCA_964575075.1 uncultured Spirochaeta sp.
GGAGTCGGCAAGGGCGGAGCGGGTCGGGGGCTTGTCGGGCGGGGCCACCGCCGGGTGGCGGGTGACGGGGTGGGGGGGCGGCGGGTTGCCGGAAATATTCTCCTCGGGCAAGGCGCCAACCCGGCCCTCGGCCACCACATGGAAATTCGCGGGCTGGGTATTATCAACATCACCCATCTGTTCGGTGTGGGCTCAATCCGCGATGACAAGCAGGTCCAGCTTATCTGCCAGCTGGAAGTATGGGACGCCCAGAAAAGCTATGACCGCATCGGTGCGGAAGAGCGCAAGCTCGACATCCTCGGCGTCGGCACTCCTTACCTGGAGATCCCGGTGAAGCCGGGACGTAATATCCCGATCATTATCGAAACCGCGGCAATGAATGAACGTTTGAAAAAAATGGGGTATTATAGTGCCCGCGAGTTCAATCAGAACATAATGCGTTGGTTGGACAGCGAAAACGCCCGAAAAGCGTATTTGCAGAAAAAGGGCATAACGTGAGGATCGTCCATGACTGAAAAGGAGGTGACTGTCCGGAATCGTGCGGGAATCCACGCGCGACCGGCAGCGCTTATCGTGCAAACCGCATCGCAGTACTCATCGCAGATCGAGTTCAAGAAAGAACACGAGACGATCAACGCCAAGTCCATCATGGGCATAATCACTTTGGGCGCTGGATACAATACCTCAATCACTATTGCCGCCGATGGTGACGATGAGGAAGAAGCGGTGGATAGTTTGGCACGTCTATTTGAAAACCGCTTTGAAGAGGAATAGCGCAGACGACGAAGCATTCATGATTTCGCACCTCCCTGCCCGCGACGCTGCAGGATCACCATCGTGAGAGTTCTGCGCAGTGCCTCCGCGTCCCGTACGACCCTGGCCAGTCTCGGGGCGCTATACGTTCTGGTGGTCGTGCTGACCGTTGCACTGATGAACCGGGTTCTGGTAACGCCCCCCGACTTTGATTTTGGCTTCGCCTGGGTTCTGTTTGTCTTTGGTGCCCTTTTTGCGATTGGACTGATCGGCGCGGTTGGGGTAAGTATCTTCCGGCTCCTCCGGGATCGACAAACCGGTAAGCCCGGGAGCGGCTTCAAGGGGCGGCTAACCGGTTTTTTTGCGCTGGTGGTGCTCCTTTCGGCGGTTCCCCAGGGTATCGTGTCCGTCAGTTTTCTCGCCTCCGGTTTCGACGTGATCTTTCAGTCCAACACCGCTCAGGCGATCAGTGACGGCTTGGCGGTGACACTCGATTACTACGAAGACAGCATCCGTGATCTCCGCATTCTGGCTGATGACGGCACGATCGAGGCGGCGGTTGCGCGGCATCTGTCGGAGACCTCCGGCACCAATGAAGCCGAGGTCCGGGAGATCTGGCCGGAAATCCTGCGACGAATCCCCGCAGCCGAAGCGGTGCAGGTCTTTGATCACGCGGGAGGCGAGCTCCTGGTCCTCGGAGAACGGATGTTCGCCCGGCGCTCGATGCCCGGCACGGGCGGACGAGGGGATGATGATGCCACCGTCACTCGTGGCACGATCGCCGGCGTCCCGGCGTTACAGCTCGTGGCGCCGATATCCATCCCGGACGAGGATGCCGCGATGGTTGTTGTCACCGCCCGGGTCCCGGAGCGCCTGGAGCAGACCGCCCGATCACTCACCGCGGCGCAGGAGCTTTTTGCTCGGTTTGAGCGTCTTCGGTCGCCGCTGATTTTTGTACTGATCGCCATGTATGGCGTCTTTGCCGCTCCCATACTGCTGTTGTCGATCCTGGCGGGATTCTTCCTCTCGGACCGAATTATGCGACCCATCGAGGCGTTGGAAGATGCCACGCGGCGCGTGGCGGAAGGTGACTACAGCGTGCGTATTCTCACCCGTCCCGGTGACGATCTGGGGGTTCTTGTTGTCTCGTTTAACCGTATGGTGACCGAATTGGATCGTGCGCGGCGGCGGATGGCCCAGGCTGAAAAGGTGCAGGCGTGGCAGGAAATCGCCCAGCGCCTCGCCCACGAGGTAAAGAATCCACTAACGCCGATTAAACTGGCAGCGGAACGGCTGCAGCGCCGGTATCAGGCACATGCTCCCGATTTTGAAGATGCTCTGGACCGCACCGTCTCCACGATCGTGCGGGAGGTGGATGCGCTTACCGCGCTGCTCAATGAATTTCGGTCGTTTTCACGAATGCCGGAACCCCAGTTCGAGCAGATCGCCCTGGGGGAGCTCCTTCGGCACGTGGCCGATATCTATCGGGATCAGCATGATGTGTCGATCTCCCTGGCCGGGGTCTCGGATGAGATGATTATCGCTGCCGATCGGGGTCAGTTGCGGCAGGTCTTCGTGAATCTCATTGCCAATGCGGTAGAAGCGACGGGCGGGTCCGTTTCAATTCTGATTTCGGCCCATGAGGTGCAGCGTGGCCGGGAGTCGATTTGCCGAGTGCGGGTGGAGGACGATGGGCCGGGCATACCTGAAGATCTGCGGGAATCGGTGTTTGATCCGTACGTAACGAGCAAAAGTCGTGGTACCGGATTGGGCCTCGCGATTGTGGAGCGTATTGTCTTTGACCACGACGGACGCATATCCTATGAGAGCGCCCCGGGAAGCGGGACCACGTTTGTAATCGATCTGCCCGTGGAGCAGTCTGTATGACGGTACTCGTAGTTGATGATGAAGAGGGTATCCGCGAGGTACTCACCGATATTCTCACTGATGAGGGGTACGCCGTTCTCACCGCCGGAGATGGGCTGGTGGGGTTGGGGCTGCTGGAGCGCGAGCTGATCGACTGCGTACTCCTGGATGTCTGGCTCCCGGGGAAGGGTGGCCTCGACCTTCTGGAGGAGATACGAGATACCTATCCCCGGATACCGGTCATTATGATCAGCGGACACGGAACGATCGATGTTGCGGTGAAGGCGGTAAAGCACGGGGCGTACGATTTTCTGGAAAAGCCGCTCAGTCTGGATCGGGTTGTAACGGTTGTCCGAAACGCGCTGATGCTGGAAGAGCTCCGCCGTGAGAATGATTCGCTCCGCACACAGGTTCCGGCATATCCAAAGTTGGTCGGGCAGAGTGATGCGATCACCCGGATTCGGGAGATAATCGCCCAGACTGCCGACAGTGACGCCCGGGTGCTCATTACGGGGGAGAACGGTACCGGAAAGGAGTTAGTGGCCCGGGAGATTCATGAGCGAAGTTCGCGCCGGGACGGCCCGTTCGTGGCGGTAAACTGCGCGGCAATCCCGGATACGCTCATCGAAAGTGAGCTTTTCGGACACGAAAAGGGGGCATTTACCGGTGCTGCCGGCAGTCGGAAAGGAAAATTCGAACTGGCGCACACGGGGACCCTCTTTCTGGACGAAGTAGCAGATATGTCTCTGAATGCGCAGTCCAAAGTGCTTCGGGCGGTGCAGGAGATGCGCTTCGAACGCGTAGGAAGCGAAACGGCCATTGCCGTCGATGTGCGTATTATCGCTGCCACAAACCGTGATGTGGGGGAAGCGATCACTGAGGGTTCGTTCCGGGAAGACCTGTTTTTTCGTCTGAACGTGGTGCCGATTCATATGCCTCCCCTTCGAGCGCGAACCGACGATATTGCCTTGCTGTTGCGCGCATTTGACGCTGATCTATCATTTGATCCAGATGCCCTGGAGGCATTGCGGGAACATCCCTGGCCGGGTAACGTAAGAGAGTTGAAGAACTTCGCAGAGCGAGTTAGCATAATGGCTGAAGGTAGCAACGTTACGAAGGACGAGGTGGTTCGATTCCTTGGTCGGAAGTCATCATCCGCAGTGTCGTCACCGCTTGGCGAGTACCTCTCCTTAGGGCTATCAGAAGCCCGGGATCGCTTTGAGCGGCAATTCTTGTCGGCCAAACTCCGGGAACATGAGTTCAACATTTCGCGGACCGCGCAGGAACTGGGAATATACCCCAGCAATCTTCACGCCAAGATCAAAAAGTTTGGTATAGAGGTGAAGCGATGAAGCCGTTAACGAATCGACAGGAAGAGGTCCTCGGTTTTATCCGGGAGTTCATCACCGGCAATAAGTATCCGCCAACGATCCGTGAGATTTCGGATCATTTTGCGATCTCGGTGAAGGGCGCCTATGACCATGTGAAGGCGCTGGAGAAGAAGGAGCGGCTGCGGTGCGACACAAATCGCTCTCGGGCGATTGAAGTCCTCGGCGATCCTGTTCGGCATGAGGAGCAACCCGTTGCCGACATCCCGCTGCTCGGGACCGTTGCCGCCGGGCGGCCGCTACTGGCCGAGGAGAATCACGACGGCTTTGTTCCCGTGCCCAAGGCGATTCTGGGAAACAAGCGCTACTTCGCCGTACGAGTCAGTGGTGATAGCATGATCGGGGCGGGAATCATGGACGGTGATACCGCA
>CAZNRF010000304.1:0-4365 GCA_964575075.1 uncultured Spirochaeta sp.
CCGCTACGCCCTGCGTGAGGTACACCGGAAGGGAGGGCGCGTCCTCGGCATATGTAACGTGGTCGGCTCCACGATCGCCCGCGAGTCCGACGGCGGCGTCTACATCCACTCCGGGCCGGAGATCGCCGTGGCCTCCACCAAGGCCTTCACCAGTCAGCTGACGGCGCTCTATCTCTTTGCCCTCATCATGGGGCGGATGCGGGACATGTCCTTCGACGACGGGCGTCGATTCGTGGAAGCGATGAACCGCATACCCGATCAGGTTCAGCAGATTCTTGATGATACGATGCCCCTGCAGGCGCTGGCACGCAAATACGCCCGGACGGAGAACTTTCTCTTTCTGGGTCGTGGCATTAACTATCCGGTTGCGCTGGAAGCGGCGTTGAAGCTGAAGGAAGTGAGTTACATCCATGCTGAAGGCTACAGTGCGGCCGAGATCAAGCATGGCCCGATCGCGCTGATCAACCCCGATACGCCGTCGTTCTTTCTCGTCCCTGACGACGGCCTTCGCGACAAAGTGATCAACAGCATGAAAGAAGTGAAAGCGCGGAGCGGTCCGGTGATCGCCGTTGCCGTGGAGGGTGATTCCGAGATCGCCGCCATCGCTGACGACGTAATCTATGTTCCAAAGGCGAAGGAGCTCATGTATCCGTTTCTCATGGCGGTGCCAACGCAGCTCTTTGCGTATTACTGCGCTCTGGAACGAGGGTGCAACGTTGATCAGCCTCGTAACCTCGCCAAGAGCGTCACGGTGGAGTGAACTCGCGTATGAGCCTCGTTCGACATCGTTGGGTCCTGGTGCTTCTCGCGGTACTCTCGAGCATACCGATTGCCGCTCAGGATTCGGCTGCATTCGGATTCCTGGTGCGCCAGCCCCAGCGCGGGCGCGCGGTGCCGATCCTGCCGGCAAATTCGATCCGATTCATTGAGGCTCAGTATGACGTTGGCGGTGACACGGTAGAAGTGTTCATCGCGACGTCGCCGGCCCCTCAAGGGGTCGCCTCCGGTGATTCTGATGATTGGACTCCGATGGACTGTGCGTCGGTCACGATGCAGCGATTCTTGAGATCCTCGATGGATCGATACGTGGCGATGTCAAACCGGGAGCGTTACACCCTGTATATCTCCACCTCCGTCGATACCGAAATTGTGTGCCGCTTTGCCGCGTCCTTCATTGATACGTTCGAGTTTTTCCTCGACGAGCTGGAAGGAGAGCTGTCCGAAGGTCCTCCTCCGGAGTTTCCGGCGGTGATCGACCTTACGCAGTAACGAGACCCTGCTATTTTGCCGACACACTTTTAAGAGGGGTGTGTATGAAACGGTACATTCTATGCGTGGTCCCGATCGTTCTTGCCGGTTTGGGGGTGTCACCTGTTCCGGCGCAGGATACTGCGGAGGATACTGCGCAGGATACTGCAGAGGGTGCTGCGCCGGCGGCTGAGGAGCTTGCTATTGGCCCTGACGATATCCGCATCGAACAAAGCATCGATGGGGGGTACGAACTGTGGGTCCGTAAGCGCCCGGACATCGAATCGATCCTCCTCACCGAGTCCACTGAAGCGCCGGACCGGCGTCCCACAACTTTCGCGTTTCGTGCTCCCCAGGAGCATCCTCTCAACGCCGGCGAACGGCGCATTCTCGATGGAGAGTTTCTTCCCGACGATGGACGCAACTTTCTTATCGATAGCACGCCCGAGCCCGACGAGGAGTTCGGCCAGGCGTTTCGTATCTTCATTCCGTATATTGTTGAGTTTGGCTATCCCGACACGCGCAACGGTGAGGTGATGGTTCTTGATGGCACCTACCTGAGTATCCGGGCGTTCGAGGAGCCCTACGCCGACTATCGTGGAGCATTTCGCGACAATCCCTTCATCCTGCGGGTGGAGCAGGCGCCGATGGAGGGGCCTCCTGAGGGAAACTTCATGCCCGACACGGTTGAGGCGTTTGAGGACATCTCGCGTGAGAACGATGGTGAGACCCTCTACAGCGAAGGACCGGAGGATACCCTCGGGAGGATTGCCGATCTGCTGCCGGAAGAAGGCACCTCGATCGAGCTTGTATTGGCTCTGGACACCACGCAGAGTATGCACGATGACATGCCGGTCCTGCAGGAATCGTTGGTAGAGATGCTCCGGGATGAACTCTCGGGGTTCGACGAGTTCCGCGTCGGATTCATGCTCTACCGCGACTATTTGGAAGACTATTTAGTACGTAAATACGATTTCGTGGATACCTACGAACAGGTGCAAGACCGGCTCGATCGAATCCGAGTTGCAGGGGGGCGGGATATTCCTGAAGCGGTCTTTGAAGCACTTTGGGCAAGCGTGCAGGGATTTGAATGGGAGGCTTCGGAGCGGGTGATCATTCTTATCGGGGACGCGCCTCCTCACCCGCGCCCGCGGGGAAGCGTCACCCGTGAACAGGTATTCACTCGGGCCGGAGAACTTGAAATCTCGATCAACACGATCATCCTGCCCCAGTAGCGCTTTACACCGGGCGGGTGGCGTGGTCCAGCCACGCCCGGTCGTCGTCGTTTAGACCGGATCGCAGTTCTTCCCGCACCACGCGGTGGTATTCGTTCAACCACTCTCGCTCCGCATCGTTCAGCTGCTGCGCGTCCACAAGCCGCAAATCGATCGGGCACAGTGTTAACGTTTCGAAGGCAAGAAACTCCCCGAACGATTCACCGCCGGCTTTTTCCACCGCCATGAGGTTCTCGATTCGAATTCCGTACTGTCCCTGGCGGTAGAGACCCGGCTCGTTGGATACCACCATTCCCGGCTGGAGGGGGGTAGCGCTTTTTCCCGGAGCGATATTCTGGGGACCCTCATGGACATTCAGTACAAATCCCACTCCATGGCCTGTTCCATGGCCGTAGTTCCGGTGGTGCATCCACAGATCCCGACGGGCGATCGCGTCGATGTCCCGACCCGCCGTTCCCTCAGGAACGTGCAGACGCGCCAGTGCAATGTGCCCCTTGAGAACGAGGGTAAAATCCTCTTGTTCTTCTGAGGTCGGCGCACCTACCGTAACCGTCCGCGTTATGTCCGTGGTGCCGTCCAGATACTGTCCCCCGGAGTCAATGAGATAGATACCACGCGTTCCAAACACTCCAGGCTGGTGCGGATCGTGCGCATAGTGAACCACCGCGCCATTTTCTCCCCATCCAGAGATATAGTTAAAACTATCACTGATGTATCGCGCATCTTGTGATCGAAGTCCGTGCAGTTTCTCCGCGGCGCGAGCCTCGGTGAGAGATTCCCCGGCATCTATCTGACCGTCGAGCCACGATAAGAAGCGCACCATCGCCTGGCCATCGCGAATCATCACGTGCCGGATGTGGTTGAGTTCTACCGCGTTCTTGCGCGCTTTCATATGGGTGGTGGGTTGGGGGCGCTCACGTACATCGGTGGTGAGCTTCGTGCGTACGTGCCAGCTTACTCGCTCCGGATCCACCAGAATCGGACCGGCGAGGGTGCTCAGTTCTTCATCGAAGGATTCATAAGGCCGCACCGTAACGTTGGCAGCGCGGAGCATCCGGTGAGCGTCATCGCGAATGCGGGTAGCGTCCGTGTACAGATGCGCGCCGTCACTGGAGATGATCAGATACGCCAGAAATACCGGGTTATATGCGACGTCGCTGCCCCGGAGGTTCAGTACCCACGCGATATCATCGAGGCTCGTAATGACGTGACTGGCAACGGCGTGATTTTTCATTTCCGTCCGGAGTCGCCGTAGCTTGTCACTTGTGGTTTCACCGACAAACTCATCCGCCAGCGGCCACACCTCATTGGCGGGTAAGGACGGGCGATCCGGCCAAATCTCCTCAAACGGATCTGCTATTCCTTGCAGGGTGATCCGCTGCGGCTCGAGATGATGCTGAATATCACGCATCTGTGAGATAGTGATCAGTCGGGGATCCACTCCCACGGCCTCGCCGGCGCTGAGCTGGTCGGCGAGCCATTCCGGGTACTCCGGGACTCCGGAGGTGCCGGACTTGTACAGCCCGATCGCGTGTTGTGGGAGGACCTGCTCGGCCGCGAGAAAATAGCGAGAATCGGTCCAGAGGCCAGCCTCTTCCCGGGTGACCACCACAGTTCCGGCGGAACCATGAAATCCGCTGATATACGCCCGGGATTGAAAATGACGGGGCATATACTCGCTCTGGTGTGGATCGCTGCTGGGGATTATCATTGCTGCGACGCCCGCGGAGTTCATCGTTGAACGCAGACGGGTGAGCCGTTTTTCGATTGTACTCATATTGCGGATTGTAACATATCGGCGGCAGAAAAATAGTGCACAAGAAATGGGCGAACCAGTTGACGCTGAACGGGGGAGTCTGGTAAGTTCCGTCTCACGCCGCGA
>CAZNRF010000305.1:0-4344 GCA_964575075.1 uncultured Spirochaeta sp.
CTTGGGCGGTGGATCTCGTGGGCGCGGGATGCTCTTCCTCGGGCGGAACTTGTCGTTCTCTCTCAGGAGCCTCACGCCGCATGGATCAAGGATCGTTATGGACGGGGGGTTCTGGGATTTCTATCAGACAGGGCGGTGGAGGCGAGTTTGGTGGCGGCACTGCGCCGCGTGGCCAATCGCGAGCTGTTTCTCGATAGCCCTACCTTGGAAACGCTTCTGACCCTGCTCAAGGATGAGGATGGGAGCGTTGGAGACACGCGCCTCCATGATGCTTTCGCTACGCTTACCCGCCGGGAGCAGGAGATTTTCATCGCCCTTGCTGCAGGGGATACGCCGGAGCAGATCTCCCGGCAGTTCTCCATCACGGTAAAGACGGTTCAGAGCCATCGCACCCAGGTGTTCCGCAAGTTGGGTCTGTCCACGGTCACCGATCTCTTCAGCGCTGCCGTAATGTTGGGGGTCATCGACTCGTGATGAACCGCGTGTGATGGATGTGTCCAGCATGAAGCATGTGCGATATACTTCCGAGTCGATGCGGCTGCAGCGTTCTGTGCAATCCCTGGTCTTCTACGTCACCATGGTCCTTGCGCTCTTACTCATCGCGCTCTCGGTTGTGCTGGGTGTGCGGGGCTACCAGCGCAGCAGAGCAGTGGTAGATCAACTTACCGGGCCACTTATGCAGTCCATCGTTACGAGCGGTAGGCCCACGCGTCGCGCGCTGGAGGACACCATCGACACGCTCCGCGCGTTGGAAACCGTCTCATGGGCTGCCGCGCCGGATGCGTTTCAGGATGAGGTGGGGCGGGTTCGCCGTTCCCTCGAGGCGGATCTTGCCGACCCGCGCGTCCCGATTGCAGATCTTGCCCCGGAAGTACTCGTGGAGCTCAGCTCTCTCGAGGGGCGCGTGAGTGAGTGGACGCGGGGGCTGATGGTGGTCTACCGCAACGTCGCCATTGTGGGTCTCGTGCTGTTGCCGCTCCTTGCTGCGGCGATGTGGCTGCAGGAACGTCGCCAAACGGATCTCATCAGCCAACGTGATCTGGAAGCGGAGCGTGGGTATCTGCGTCGTGCTATCTCCCGCCGAGAGCGAGAGCTCCTGGCGATGTCCCTCCATGATGGGCCTTCGCAACTTTTAGTCCGGGCCATTATGGACCTCGAGCGCTACGGCGCCACCCATGGAGTTCCCAATGATCTGCGTTCACAGATCCACCAGACCAGGGAGCTGCTTATGACCGCTACGGAGGAAGTGCGGCACATCATCGGCGGCTTGCGCGTGGGCGAGGTTCGCGGCGCGGACATGCCCGATCTGCTTCGCGGGCTGGCGGAGCGGACCAAACGAATCTATGCCGTTGAGTGCGCCGTGGTGTTTGATGCACCGTGGCCGGAGGGTTTAAACAGCGAGGCAAACTATTCGTTGTACTCGATTGTGCGAGAAGCACTTTCCAATGTGGGGCGCCATGCGCAGGCGCGGCAGGCGGTAGTGCAGACGATCGACGGCGGAAGCGATTCGTTTGTTCTGGAGATCCGTGATGATGGAGTTGGTGTGGCTGGATCCCGCGCGGGGACCGGTATGGAGGGCATGCGAGAGCACGCGCGTATGGCCCACGCAACGATTGCCTGGCGTACTGAATCGCGCGGTGGGACGGTGGTAGAAGTTATAGTCCCGAAATGGCTCGCGCAAAGCGCAGAGGTGGAGCCTGCATTGCGATGAACGCGCTGATGAAGGTGATCAGCTTATCCGCCACGTGCACGGTGAGTACTGCCGTACCCGTTTGCCACGGCTGGGGGCTATCACCCCCGGCTACTCCGCGGATGATGTAATCGATCAGGTGGGCGTCTCCACTGGTACCACCGTACAGCGTGATCGAAATGACGCTGCCAATGATGGTGGCCGTGAGGCCCGTAAGCAACCCAGCCACAACAAACCGCCCCAGGGATAATTCACGGTAGGCCAACTCCAACGCGTGCACGATCCAGACCAGAGCCACGTGGTGTAGTACAAAGGGAAAGCGCACGAAATCCGCGGCTTCAAGCGCGGTATGGGTAAGCACCGCCACAACCGTGCCGGCCAGCGGCCCCTGCACGATCGTTACCAGCACGGTAAAAAACGAGTTGAGAAACAGTGGGATTTCCAGCATCGCCGCAAACCCAGTGAAGGCGGTATTTGCCATCGTGGCTACCAGTACGGTGGTGCAGCTTATCGCCGCGCGGCGGGTTCGTCTATTCAGAAGCATCTACTGCCTCCGGGTGTACCCAGGATTCCGGGTTGATGATACCGATTCGTGCGGCGTAGCGGACAATCTCCATCGGATCGTGCATCCCAAGCTTGGAATACAGCTTTTGGCGATGGGTCTCCACCGTCTTGGGGCTTACGCCTAATTCCAGCGCGATCTCTTTGGTACTGGCGCCCATCGCCATGTGGTAGAGGACCTCTTTCTCACGCGGGCTGAGTGAGGCGTATTGGTCGTCCCCGCTGGCTCGCAACGGCGGTGAAGCGGGATGCACGTTGTTCAGGAGGACCTCGGAAACCACCCCGTCCGCGTAAATTTCACCGCGCAGTACCGCTGCCATACCCTCGAGGATCCGCTGCGAGCCGGAACTTTTACTGACATACCCGAGGCATCCCGCCTCGAAACATCCCTTGATCTGCTGGATTTGGGCCTCAACGCTCAGAACGAGGATCGCGGTCTCCGGCGAACTCGCCACCAGGCGCGGAATGTTGTCCAGCGCATCGCCATCGGGCAGGCGCATATCAAGCAGCACAAGATCGGGTTTCAATGATGATACGTAGGTTAGCGTCTCAGCGTTGGTCCCGGCTTCGGCTACGATCTCGAATTCAGGTTGCTGCTCCACAATCATGCGGATCCCATCACGTACAACCACATGATCGTCCACAAGGACCACCGTTTTTTTTACTTGATTGTCCATAGCACCCATGTTTTCTCTACACAGTATAGTACGTGAATAGGGGGGATGTACAGGAAACTCATACTTGGTTTCTCAAAATTTTCTTTTTTAAAATAATTAAATACATCCCGCCTTCCGTTGGTAGTGTTGGCGATTCCAGTCCCCTACCACCATGGGAAATTTTCCCGGTCGGTTTTGGGAGGCTCAAAGTTCCGCGTTTTCTTGCGCGTATACTCGAAGTTCCCGCAGGGAGGAGATGCCGAGGGTGCCAAAGATCTTCAGGCGATAGTTGGCAACGGTTTTTTTACTCACCGAGAGAAGCTCTGCGATTCCTGCCGTGTCATACCCTTCCGCGAGTAGACGGAAGACCTGCTTCTCCTTTGGGCTGAGCGCATGGTACTTGGAGTCGACAAGAGTATCCGAGAGGTCAGGGTGCTCCTGAATCCAGGTGGTGAGTACTTTGGTTGTTCGGTTGCACACATACGAGTGGCCATTGGCTATGGCCCGGATCGCGGTAACTATCTCTTCCGGCGGGCTTTCTTTGGACAGAAAGGCGTCCGCGCCGTTGGTGATGGTCCGAAGAACGGTATGGATATCGGTGTGCATCGTCAGGCAGATGAATCCACTCGGGTGCGGACGGTGTCGGTCATTTTCAGGGGATGTCTCCCGATACGTGAGCAGGTCCGATCCATTGCCGTCGGGCAGTTCGATATCAAAGACCACAGTATCGATCGGTGTTTTCAGCAGGCTGGCCCGGGCGCCTTCAAGGGTCCCGGTTTCAATCACGTTGACGTCGATTTCTGACGCGTCAAGTATGTCTCGAGTGGATCTGCGGATCGCAGGATGGTCGTCAACCAGAAGAACATTCATGCGCATCGCATCTTCCCGCTGTGTAATTCTGGATTTCATCGTTCCAATACACTATCATTATATGAAATGATGAACACCCTACAACCGAGGACGCTCTGATACGATCATACGGAACCGCCTGGGACCGGATAAAACTACGGCTTCTTCGATTCTCCCTCTCTATTGGTGGTGGATTTTGGGTCCGACGTTTCTTCGATGCGCTCTCGTATCTCGGAGTATTTCAGAAAAGCTACGACGAGCGCTTTTCATTCCCCAATAGGCTCTGGTTTGAATGGGGATTTGATCATAACGATATGCATTCCGATGCATGGGTACGGGCCGTGCATCCGGATGATCAGGATTTCATCGTTGCCGAGCTGGACCGACAACTGAAATTGGGTGATTACGTTGAGCTACCGGAGTATCGGATCGTTACCGCACTCGGCCATACCAAGTGGGTGCTCTCGAAAGGTGTGGTGGTGGAACGCAATTCCGATGGAGTTGTTACCCATTACATCGGAGCGGATTTCGATATTACCCGCCAGAAGGAGACGGAGGCGAAGGTTGATCGCCTGCTCAGCGACCGTA
>CAZNRF010000306.1:0-4334 GCA_964575075.1 uncultured Spirochaeta sp.
CAAATCGTGCAAACCCTCTCCGGCGGAAACCAGCAGAAGGTGGTCTTGAGCAAGTGGCTCATGGCGGAACCGGACGTGATGCTCATGGATGAACCGACCCGGGGAATCGACGTCGGGGCCAAGTACGAGATCTATACGATCATTAATAAACTGGCCGCCGACGGCAAAGGGGTGCTGATGATCAGCTCCGAGTTACCGGAGTTGCTCGGAATGTGCGACCGCATCTACGTGGTGAACGGCGGGGAGATTGCGGGGATGCTCTCCCGGAGCGAGGCGTCTCAGGAGAGCATCATGAAAACGATAATGGCCCACCAAAAACAGCTGGTAAAGGAGTGGTCGTGAATCAGCTAGTCAGTTATTTCAAGAGTAATATTCGCCAAAACGGCATGGTGATGGCGCTGGTTGCTATCATGGTGTTGTTCCAGATCACCACCGGCGGCATTCTGTTTCGTCCGGCAAACGTGAACAACATCGTGCTCCAGAACTCGTACGTGCTGATACTGGCAACGGGCATGCTCCTGGTTATCTTGACCGGTCGTATCGATTTATCGGTGGGGTCCGTGGTGGCGTTTGTGGGGGCGGTTTCCGCGGTCATGATGGTGGACTGGGACGTCCCGGTGGGAGTGACGTTGGTAGCCGCCCTGCTGATCGGTGCGGCGATCGGGGCATTTCATGGGTATCTCATCGCGTATATGAAGATTCCCATGTTTATCACGACGCTCGGCGGTATGTTGATCTGGCGCGGCCTGACGATGGTGATCCTCAAGGGGCAGACCAAAGCGCCGTTCGATAGAAGTTTCCAGGCGATGGCCGCAGGATATCTGCCGGGTCGCGACATCCGGATCGGGCCGTATAATACCGTGGCCCTGGCGTTTGGACTCGTCCTGTCGGCGATCTTCGTCTACATGCTCTTGCGCGCTCGAAAAAGCAAGATCGAGTACAACTTTGAAGTTCCCCCGGCATGGATCGAAACGATTCGGTTGCTCTTCGTCGTCTTGGCGGTGAATCTCCTCACATTCAGTCTGGCGCGCAGTAACGGTATTCCCATCGTCCTGCTGGTGCTGTTGGCACTCGTAACGTTCTATACAATTCTCACCCAACGAACGATTCTCGGGCGCCACATTTACGCCCTCGGGGGCAACGCCAAGGCGGCCAAGCTCTCCGGTGTAAAGACGGAGCGCGTCTTGTTTCTGGTCTATATGAATAACGGGCTCATGGCGGCATTGGCCGGTCTGGTCGTTGCCGGGCGACTCAACGCCGCCACCCCCAAAGCGGGAACGATGTTCGAGCTGGACGCGATCGCCTCGTGTTTCATCGGCGGCGCCTCGGCAACCGGCGGCGTCGGTACCATTGTGGGAGCGATCGTCGGTGGTCTCGTCATGGGTGTCCTCAACAACGGAATGTCGATCATGGGTGTCAGTGTCGACTGGCAACAGGCGATTAAAGGTGTCGTACTGCTCCTGGCCGTCTTCTTCGATGTCATGACCAAGACCAAGGAACAGGCGGCGTAACCTACCCAACAGCGGGCGTCAGGCCTAGCGGGCGTCCGCACTGCACCCGGCGGGGGCGCCTACCTCACCGCGCCGAGGGCAATCGTGGTGAGGTAGACACCATACATCGTGAGCAGAAGCGCCCCTTCCCACCGATTGATTCGTCCGGGGCGACCGCGCCACCCTATTCCCAGTACGAACAGGAGTAGGGTGAGCCCCGCCATGACCGGGAGATCCCGACTCAGCACCATCGGATCAACCAGAATCGGCCTGATCATGGCGCCAATCCCCACCACTGCCAGGGTATTGAACAGGTTGGAGCCGATGACGTTACCCACGGCGATATCATCTTCTCCGCGACGGGCGGCCGCCACCGACGATGCCAGCTCGGGGAGCGAGGTCCCCACCGCCACCACCGTCAGTCCGATTACCAGATCGCTGATGCCGGCGGCCGTTGCCAGCCCCACCGCCCCCCACACCAGAACGCGGCTGCTGCCGACCAGCACGGCAAGGCCCACCACCAGCCACAGAATGTGAGACCGCAAAACGGACTCGCCGGTCGCCGGCGCGGTGTCGGGGGTGGTGGCGCTTCCCGTGAGAGACGCCGCGGCGATCTCGGTGGCGAGCAGATCCGCTCGTGATGAGCGGCTCTCATACACCGACCACCCCACGAGCCCTATGATACCGACCAGAAGAATCGTCGCATCGATTCGACCGATCATCCCGTCCAGGACCTGCACCGCAGCAACGGCCGTTACCGCCGTGAGCACCGGCAGTTCGATCTTGAGAATCCGAGAGCGGACCGCCACGGGGTGCACCACGGCGCTGATTCCGAGAATCAAGGCGATATTTGCAATGTTGGACCCCCAGGCGTTTCCCAGGGCGATTCCCGAGGCGCCCTGCGCAGCAGAGATCGCAGAGATGAGCATTTCCGGCGCGGAGGTTCCAAACCCCACCACCAGCATGCCAATGAGGAGGGGCGACATTCCCAGCACCCGAGCGGTGCCGGCGGCTCCCATCACGAAGCGATCGGCGCTCCAGATCAACGCGGCGAGCCCGCCGGCGAGAGCAACGCTAAACCATATCACGCCGACGAGTGTACACCGACGTGAACCGCCTCGTCTGCGAGACGTCGGTCAGCCAAAAGCAGCGGGTCACTCAACCTTCTGAAGGGAGGCGGCGTTGATGCAGTAGCGCAGACCGGTGGGGGGCGGTCCATCCGGAAAGACGTGTCCCAGGTGGGCATCGCAGGTGTTGCACAGCGCCTCAATGCGGATCATGCCGTGAGACGTGTCCTTCCGGTACGCCACCACGTTGGCAGCCACCGGCTCGGTAAAGGACGGCCATCCGGAGTGAGATTCAAATTTGGTATCCGCGTCGAACAGTTTTTCCCCGCAGCACACGCAGGCATATACCCCTGGTTCAAACCGGGAACACATCTCAGAGCTGAAGGGACGTTCCGTTCCCGCCCGGCGGGCCACATCGTACTGGTGCGGCGTGAGCTGGGCTTTCCACTCCGATTCACTCTTCTCTACGCGCCGCGGAGGAGCCGGTACCCCCTCATCCGCCAGGCGCTTCACATCATTCCACGTCAACATACTCATGAAATACTCACCAACAGCCGGTACGGCAATACCTCCCGGAGCCAATTATGACAAAAAGACTCTTTTGAACTCCCGTATCGAGGGGGCTACACTTACAGAAGGCCTGCCCATCCCGACAGACCCAAGGAGAAATCGTATGAAAACCGTGCGATGGATTGGTGTGTATCTGGCCGTGGCGTGTGTTCTGTTGACTCTAGGCATCCTCACTGCGTGCGATATCGCCGACCTTTTGGCAGAAGAGGACGAAGAGGAAGCCAACCAGCCACCGTATGAATCGCTCCCCACCCTGCAGGCGATCGTCTATGCTCCCCGGCTCATTTCCAGTAGCGATGTGTGTCTCTCCGGCTCCATCTCTGTCTCGGAAACGATCTCCGGGAGTACCGCTACGATCGCGTTCTCCGGGAACGTCTCACTCCACAATAGCCCATTTGGCTCCGCAGAGATCGACGCCGCCGTGACGTTTCCCGTTTCTACAGACGGCCACGCCAATACCGATGCCGAGTCTCTCGAGGTATCGGGATCCGTGTCGCTCGACGGAGAGAGCTGGCACTTTGCCGATGTCATCGATGCGGTGGAGGGATACGAGGAAGACCTCCAGCAGGAGGAGTTGCTTCCTCCGTGCCGAAGTCGCTTTTTCGCCGCTGGATACAGCACCATCGGGCATTCACCGGACGGCCGCCGCTGGGATGCGCTGGAAATCGCGCCAGACCACATGTTGACGGCGATCGCCGCCGACGATGCGGGCAATCTGGTCGCTGTTGGCGCCGGATCGTTTGACTACCAACCGCAGGGTTCAGGACTGTGTTACCACGGGTCCAACGGCCATTCCTGGGCACTTGTGAAGACCACCCGTGCCGATGAAGGATTAGCCCACGTGGCGTGGTCCGACGGACTGTGGGTTGCCACCGGCGCCGGAGGCGCGGTGTACACCTCAATCGACGGAACGAGCTGGAGTGACCAATCAGTGGAGGAAGCCGGGATAAGATGGTCCGCACAGCCGGGACAGATCACCCTAGACGGCGTTGAAACCTCGGCGTGGTCTGTCGTTGGTCGCAATACCGAAGGAGGGGCGCTCTGGCAGTACGCAACTCACGAGGACCTGAGCGCCGGCGCGCCCCAGTGGGCATCGGTGCCGCTGCCGGAGGTAGACCCAAAAGATCCAAACATCAGCCAGCCTACCGGATAGAGATCGGTTGCCTACGATCCCGGTACCCAGGAATGGAGCGCGTATCCGGTTTCG
>CAZNRF010000307.1:0-4318 GCA_964575075.1 uncultured Spirochaeta sp.
ATGATCACACAGGCACTCGTAGATCAGCACCAAGGAACAATCGTTCTCGAGAACGACGGGGGTGCCACCGTGAGAATCACGGTACCGATCCCCGCTGCCGAATCGCCAAACCAGCCGTCAGCCGATCGGTAATCCCTGCTCTTCCCACGCCGCCAGGCCACCGGTGACGTTGTAGACGTTGTCGTATCCCTCGTGCTGCAGAATGCTTGCCCCCAAGGTTGAACGATCTCCGCCCTGACAGTGCAGGGCAACCGGACGATCCCGGGGAATATCGGCGAGGCGGCGGGTGAGATGGCCCACATGGATGTGATGGGCTCCCTCGATGTGTCCGGCGTCCCACTCGTCCTGACCTCGGACGTCGATAATGGCGAACTCATGCGCCCGCTGGTGCAGCTCCCGAGGCGCTATGTGAGGAAGCGTGGCCACCGGGTGCCCGGCGGCGCTCCACACGTCCATATCCGGCATATACCCGGCAATGGAATCGATTCCCACGTGAATCAGTCCTCGCACCAGATCATCTATGCGCTCTGCAGGAGCAACAAGTACGACCGGGTGATCCGGATGTAACGTCCAACCGGCCCAGTTGCTGAACCCCTCGTCTGCCTGGATATTGAACGCTCCCGGAATGTGCCCCTCGGTGTATTCCGCTTTGGGCCGGGTGTCTACGATCTGCGCGCCCTCCCGCTGGAGATGTTCTACGGTCTTGGGATCAAGCTCCTCCGGCTGGGGAAGCCCGGCAAGTATCGGCGGACCCTGCCGGTTCTGTACTTTCATCCGCCCGAAGTAAGAGGGGGGTTCCGGCTGACCCTCGAGAATCTGGTGCACGAAGCTGGTTTCATCGGGCGCTCGGAACGCCCAGCTCGTGGCCCCTTCGTATCCGAGGGTGGTGGACGGGACCGCCCCCAGAGACTTGCCGCAGGCCGAACCCGCGCCATGTCCCGGCCAGATTGCCAGATACTCCGGCAGCTCGCGAATGCTCTGCAGGGAGTGATACAGTTGGCGCGCCCCCACCTCCTGGGTTCCCTCGATGCTCGCCGCCTTCTCCAGGAGGTCCGGGCGGCCCACATCTCCCACGAACACAAAATCGCCGGTAAGCGCCATCGTCGGCGCATCTCCCGCGGCGGTGTCGGTGATTACAAAGGTGATGTGCTCCGGCGTGTGCCCCGGGGTGTGTACCACGTCGATCGCAACCTTCCCGAGCATGATCCGGTCTCCATGGTGGAGCCCTTCATGGTCAAACGCATACTGCCAGTCTGGTCCGCCTTCATCGGATAACAAGAGTCGAGCGTTGGCAGCGTGGGCGAGCTCTCGGGCGCCGCTGAGGTAATCCGCGTGAATGTGCGTTTCCGTGACGCGGGTAATGCGCAATCCCTGGTGCTCAGCGATAGAGAAATAGCGATCCACATCCCGTAACGGGTCCACGACCAGGGCCTCACCGGTTTGCTGACATCCTACGATATAGCTTGCCTGGGCCAGATCCTCATCATAGATGCGTTCGAAGTACATTTACTCCTCCTTTCCCGCTACCAACTCGCCGTCCCAATCGAGCAACCCCATCTCCAGGTGCCCCACATTGGAAAACCCCATCTGATCCATCAACTGTATCGCCGAGGCCGAACGGCTTCCGCTTCGGCAGTACAGCGCGTACGGCTTGTCGCGGTCCAGTGCGTCAATGGCGGTTACAAACTCCGGACCGGATATGTCGATGTTTCGCGATCCCGGAATATGACCCATCTCATACTCCATCGGCGTTCGGACATCCAGTACCTCCGCCTGCTCGGCGGCCTTCCGAAACTCGTCGGGTGACATATTCTGATTCATGCAAATCCTCCTTGCAATAATTCGCTGACAACAATAAGACTGCCCGCCCCGAGGACAAACCAGCCGAACAACGGTTTAACCTTTGCGTCGGATACGTGCGTTGAAATGGCGCCTCCGGCAAGAATGCCGACGATGGCGAATCCGGCAAATACGGTGAGGAACGTCCAGTCGATATTCTGGCCGGCCCCGAGATCACCTGCGAATCCCACCAGCGATTTCAGGGTGATGATAATGAGTGAGGTGCCCACCGCCTGCCGCATCTTCATACCGGCGGCCAGGACCAATACAGGAACGATGAGAAACCCCCCGCCGGCGCCCACCAAACCGGTGAGGCCGCCGACCAGGAATCCCTCTCCAGCGATGAGGAGGGGTCGGTGTTCCGTGGTGTGAGCCGAAGCGGGGACAGCCGTGTGAGAAGATGTCTGCCCCCGGGAGCCTCCGGCGCGGATCATGCCGAGGGCGGCCCACGCCATAACAACCCCGAAAAGCAGCATGATGAGGGTGTCGCGCTTCACAACATAGGTTCCAAGGGAGAAGATCTCCGGCGGAATCGCCGGCACCAGAAACCGTCGGGTGGCATATACGGCAATCACGCTGGGAATCGCGAAGACCACCGCGGTGGTGATATTCACCTCTCCCCGGCGGATGTAGGATGCCGCGCCAACCAGACTGGTCGCTCCCACCACGAGAAGCGAGTACGCCGTGGCAAGAACGGGAGAGATCCCCACCACGTACACGAGGATTGGGACCGTGAGAATAGAGCCGCCGGCTCCAAAGATCCCGAGTGATACGCCTACCAGCCCCGCCAGGAAATACCCGACCATAATAGTCATGAACATATATATACAAATATATATGTTTTACGTCAAGACATGTTTGCGGGACCGGGACCGTGACCGGGACCGTCGGCCCGGCTCCAGTCTGGCACGCCCGGTCCGGCCCGGCCCGAACCGGACAATGCATACTCAAACTGCTTAGAGCGCTCCCAACTCAGCCAGTTGCGCGATGTGCTCCACCGCACTTTCCCGGGCGTCGCGATAGGTAAGCCCCAACACCTCCTGACTGCGGCGGGTGTCGAGGGTAAACGGGTATCCCACGTTGGTCCGCACATACCGCCGCGTAATGCCCGCCGCGGGACCGATGAGCCACAGCAGCCACTTGGGGACTCGGCCCTTCGGAAGCGGATACGTCTCTCCATATCGCTCCCGCAGTACCTGCGCGATCTGCGGAAATGAGGCGACCCGTTCCGACACGATGAAGCGCCCCGTGGCCTCACCCCGCTCGGCAGCGCGGACATGCGCCAGTGCCACGTCCCGCACGTCTACAAACCCCAGAAAAATCTCCGGTGCTCCCTGTTTGAACGAGCCATCCGCCAATTGGCGCATAATCGAGACCGACGCGCCATCCATTCGCCGAGACAGAGACGGGCCGATGATAAACGCCGGATTGATCGTCACCAGCGTCCACCGGTCCTGCTGTTCCGCCACGCTCCACGCCGCCTGCTCCGCCAGCGTCTTCGAGTAGGAGTAGGGCTCGTGGTCGGCGCTGCTGGTGTGATTCCAGCGCGTCTCATCCACCACTGAATCCGGATACTCTCTCGCTTCCCGGGCATCACCCATAACAGCCGCTACGCTCGAGGTCACGACCACCCGCCGTACCGTCTGGGACTGATTCACCGCGGAGAGGACGTTCTGGGTGCCGTCTACCGCCGGGCGAATGAGCTGCGCTTCCGGATCGGTGATGTTGTCCCGCGCAAAGGGAGAGGCGCTGTGGATCACCACATCCGTTCCGGCCACCACCTGATCAAATGCCCCGGCCTCGAGGAGATCGGCCTGGTGGAGCGTTAACCGCTCCTGGTGCTCGAGGTCTCGGAGATGGGCGGTCTTCTCCTCGTTTGCCGGGTCGCGCACCGTTGCACGCACCGTGTGACCGGCGTCCAGCGCCGTTTTCACAATCCAGCTTCCCAGGTATCCTGAGGCTCCGGTTACCACGATCGTCAACCCGTTGTCCGTACTGTTCATGGCACCAAAGCTATCGCCGTGAGGATCGTTGGGCAAGTTGACCACGCTCCCGGGAGGAGGGCTGCACGCGATGTTGTCTCATGATTCGATTGTTGAACACCTGATGGGCCTCGATCTGGAGCGCGCCCCGGCGGAGCGAATAGCGCCGGTGATGGCGCGGTACGTGGAGGAGCTTCACCGCAATAATGATCGCTTTGGTCTGATCGGGCGTGAGGATGCCGCTGATCCGCAGCGGCTTTTGAGCCGACACGTTCTCGATAGTATCGTGCCCTGGCGGATCGTGGCACGGCTGGCAGCGGAGTCCGGCGCACGCACCCTCTACGATCTGGGGAGTGGCGCAGGCATGCCGGGAGTTCCCTTGGGCTACACGCTGGCCGCGCAAGAGTCCCACGCCCTCGATGAGGTGGTGCTGGTGGAGCGGCGCAGTAAACGGGTTGCGTTTCTGCTGGGGGTGTTGGCGGTATTGCGGCGGAGCT
>CAZNRF010000308.1:0-4293 GCA_964575075.1 uncultured Spirochaeta sp.
TATACAGCCGCGAGAGTTCTGCTGCTTTTCGTAACAGGGTTGTGTATACAGCCCCTACATCATACCAAGAACTTCCAAGGCACGGGTGCGAAAATCCTGGGAGTAGCGACCATCACCGGCAATCTCGATCAGCATCTCCCGGATCGCGGGGTCAATGACGTTGTCCGGCGTGCCGACGATGGCGCGCAGCGCCCGCAGCGCGGCATCGATGACGCCGGGATCAAACTGGTCCGGGGTATAGTGCTCCCGGGCGAGTCGGCGGGCGATGATTTGGGTGGCGTTACCGTCTGGATCGTGGGCAATTCTCCCGAGACTGAGGAGCGCCTGGGCCCGTACAATCGGCTCGGGATCATGGAGTACCGATTGTTGCAGCTTCTCCCGTGCCGCAGCGGTGCCCACCTCTCCCAGTATACGCACCGCTTGGGTTCGGACCATGGGGTCATAGCGCTCGATGGGGCGGTCGGAGTAGGTAGAAACCACAAAGACCCCTTGGTCGACCGCCGGTGACAGGACATCCACCACCGCCGGGTCCTCGGTGTCAACCAGGCCGGACTCTATTTGTGACTCCAGGGTGGAAAGCGCCAGAAACTGCTGAACCCGATCTCGCGAATGGATCTGACTGCCCAGCGTGGACAGGCTGGGACCGGACTCGAGATACAGTTGCTCGATATTGGGTAGTGTTTCCTGACCAAACGCCGAACTCGCGAAATACAGCGCGGCGACCACATAAACGGGTATTGATAATAGTCGGGGGGTGATGTGCATTGTTTCCTCTCTTTCCACATTTAAGCAATTTACGTGCCAATCGAGCCCTTCGAATCGCTGAATTGTCCCGGTTATAACTGGTTTTGGTACAATGATTTACCACCTGGCTCCGGCCGGCGCGGGGGAAGCGCGGCTTGTCCGCCATGCACAACGCATGACGCATGCCCGGTGTAATGCAATATGAAAGACCCGGCGGTCCTTCCGCGCGAGGTATCCGGTCTGGCCCTGTGACCCTGTGACCCTGTGGCCCCACAGGCCGGGGGATAGTACCTTCTGGCCATGCGTAATCCCGTGTCGCCGGCGGTGGCGACGGTTGTCTTGCTTGTGGTGGTGGTCCTCCTCACCGGGTGCGGGCCGGACGATCCGCTCCAGCTCCAGCGGCAGACCACTCCCACCGCCGTTACCGACACCGCCGCCGAGGTTGCCGCGGAGCTTGCCGCCGTGACCGCCGCCGGGGCGACTCCGTTTGACCCTGAGCTCCGCAATCCGACGGGGGGTGGGGCCGCCCGGCTGCAGCGGGAGGGCGTTCCGTACCCTTCGGTTCGATTTATTGTTCTCTCCGATTTCCACCACTTGAGTCCGCGCCTGTGGGAGCCGGGGCGGGCGTTTGCTCGGTGGCTTTCTACCAACGACGGCAAGGTGCTGTCTCGCTCCCGGGAGTTGTTGGATGCAGCGGAGCGAACGGTGGCGATGGAGCATGAGGCGGACCCGTTGGATTTTGTGGTGATCACCGGGGACCTCACGGCGAACGGGTCGGTGCAGGGTCATGAGGATATCGCGGCGATGACGCGCCGAATCCGGGAGCTCGGGGTGCCGGTGTTCGTGATTCCCGGTAATCACGATGTGAACAACCCCTGGGCGGCGGAGTTGAAGGGGGAGCGGGCGGAGCGGGTTCCGTCGGTCCGGCGAGAGACGTTTATGGCGGTGCACGCCTCCGGCGGGTATGAGGATGCGGTTTCCGTGGCTCCCGATGATCTGAGTTACCGGGTGAACGTGGGAGACACCCTGACGCTGTTCCTGTTGGATACGGTGATGTGGCGTGACAACCATGAGATCGGGGTGCCCCGGTCTACCGGGGAGATTGGCGGGCGGCAGCGGCGCTGGCTGCAGGATGAGCTGGCGCGGGTGCGCCGGGAGGGCCGGGCGTCCCTGGTGTTTATGCACCACAACCTGCTCAACCACGGGCCGCACCGGGGATACGGTTCGCGGCGGTATGTGATTGATGAGGGGCCGCGGTTTGCGCGGCTCTTCCGCGAGCACGGGGTGCCGGTGGTGGTTACCGGCCACATTCACGCCCGCAATAACACCGGCAGTGTGGATGCGGATGGGGCGTGGCTGTACGAACTGGCCGGCGGCGCGATCAGCCTGTATCCCCACGAGTACCGGGTGGTGACGATCGACGGTGAGACGCAGCAGCTCACGATGGAGCCCCGGCGGCTGCGCGGATTCTCGGATCCGGCGTTTCGGGAGTGGTCGATGGCTACGTATAGCTCCGATTTTGTGCCCGGGGCGATGGAGCGCGTACGGCGAGAGTTGGTGGCCTCCTCGCCGTTGGAAGAGATCGGCGAGGTGCTGTGCGCCGGGGTGGCTGGTGCGGCCGGTGGGGGAGATGCGGCCGCCGGCGGAGATACGGCCGGCGGGGGAGGTGCGGCTGCCACCCGCGGGTCTGAGCCGGGCGCCGCCAGACTCACCACCGGCGCCTGTGCCGGTGATACCGAACGTGACCTGGAAGCGATGGCAATCTATCTGGCGCTGTGGCGACTGCAGCACCGGGATGGGGTGGATCGGCCGGGGGTTGCCGAGGCGGCGGTGGCGGCGGCAGAGGTGGTCGGGAGTGGCCGCGATTTGTGGCGCGGCCCGGCCGGCGCGTACTACTCCCGCCTGCAGCGCGGTTTCGGCACGGATCCTCCACCCCACGACGGGGCGATTACGATCGATCTGACGAGTGGCAGGTGGTGGTCGGCGGAGTGACGGGGGCACAGCGATGGTCGGCACAGCGATGGTCGGCACAGCGCCGGCAGGCGCGCCGGCCCGCCTTTTGGTATACTGATTTCAGTGCAAAAAGTCACCGTAATTGAGCAGATACAGCGCGACTTCCCCGCGGATGAACTCACGGTACAGGGGTTCTATCTCTACGTGGGGAAACGAACGCGAGCGTTTATCAATATCGATGCCGATGAAGTATTCTACACCCGTGCCGACAGCAACCGCGGCCGCAACTACGTGCTCTTCCTGGTGATGTTCCTGTACAACCGCTTCCGTCTGCTCCCGGCGCAGGACTCACTGTCCCATACCCTTATCACCGAGATCGAAATGGCCAAGGTTCGCAGTTTCCACGCCCGCATGCAGCGCGTCGGCAACGGGGTGGGCTATTACGAATACTGGGACGGCTCCCAGTGGCGGGTGCGGGCGGTGCCGTTTACCGATCCCGATTTTCACGTGCAGATCCCGCTCCCGGCGCCCGCCGCCGATCAGGAGGAATCCTACGACCCCAACGAGGAGGCCTACGAGCCGTTGGAAGAACTGGAGCGGGCGCCGGCGGAGTTACCCGAGCCGGCCGAGCCGGACGCCACCATGGACCCGCCCTCACGGCAATCCCGCGGCTGAGCCCCTACTCCACCCGGCGGTACCGGACTGAGGGAGAGTACTGCCAGCGGTCCCCGTCGGGGTCGGCCCGCAGGAGCGTGACGAAGACTTCCGTCCGGGGCGGGATGGTGAGTTCCACCGGGGTACGGCCTTCGGCGCGCATGTTTACCAGGCGAAAGCTGACGGTGGCCTCGATCGGGTCGGAGAGGCCGTTGGCCACGAAGAGTGCGTAGGTGAGGTCGTACTGCTCCGTGCGAAACTCGATTCGGCCCTGGCCGGAATACTCCGCTTCGTGATCGGCAAAGTCGGCTACGGTGAGGTCGCTGCCGTAGACCTCCTCAAACGGGTCTCCCCCGGGGTGCGCGGCGTAGTAGAAAACTCCCTCTTCCGGATCGATCGGCTCCCCCTCCACGTCTCGAAACTGGAACGGAATGCTCTGCATGCGACCGTTTGCCAGGGGAACGCGGACGTCGAAGTGCAGGTGCGGCCCGCTGGATACGCCGGTGTTGCCGCTGTAGCCGATGAGCTCTCCCGCCTCCACTTCATCCCCCACCTCCACTTCCGCGCCGCGATGGCGCAAATGGACGTAGTTTCCAAACGAGCCGTCCTCATGAGCAACCATCACGAGGTTTCCGTGGTCGGCGTAGGACATGGAGGGGCCCCCGGCGCGGCCGTCCTCCTTCACCCGAACTACGGTACCCTCCCGGGCGGCGTACACCGGGGTGCCCTCTTCCATATCGAAGTCCACGGCGTACTGGTTCTCGCCGAAGTGGGAGAAATCGCCGTTGTACCCTTGCGTGAGGCGGCGCTTGGTGCCGTGCTCAAAGGGAAAGAGATAGGCATACTCGTCGTCGTGTTCGGCGGTGTCGGGATCGCCCATGGCGAAGGTATAGCGCAGGTTGTAGCCGATTCGTCCTCGGGTGGTGGTGGGCTCCAGGGTAA
>CAZNRF010000309.1:0-4277 GCA_964575075.1 uncultured Spirochaeta sp.
GACCAGCCACCCCCGGACCTGCACGTGATCCCGCAGCGTCCGCGTTACCGACTCCACCTGGTCGCGATCCGCGCCCTTCACCACCAGTCGGGAGTGGTAATCGTAGGCGCCTACCACCGGGTAACTCCCGATCGCTACCTCGGGGTGCTGGTTCTGGACCGTTGTCAGCCAGTCAGCAAACTCGGTCTCATCCGCAGACAGGTAGAGAATCTCCGTCCATGTGCGATCGAGATGGGGCAGCATCTGGGCGATCCGTCGCATCTTGTCCTGCAGTGCTCGGGGAAGTCCGGGAAGAATGAAGACGTTCTGCCACTGAATCACCGGCCAATGCCCCTCGGAACACCCATGTACGCGCGTCTCCGGCGGCATTTCCGCCATGCGAGCCACCATCGGAGACAGGGGTTCGCCGTAGCGCGTTTTCAAAAATGAAAGCATCTGCTGATTCTGTTCCACCGGGGTATTGAACGCCGCCGCCACGCCCTGCAGCGTCATATCATCATGGGTGGGGCCGATACCACCGGCACTGAAGAGATAGTCATACCGCGCCTGGAGCTCCCGGAAGGCAGTGGCGATTTCCGCCACCTCATCCCGGATAATGCGAACCTCACCCACCTGGTATCCAATCTCGGTGAGACTGGTGAGCATGAAGTGTAAGTTCTCCTCGCGCACCCCGGCGGAGAGAATTTCGTCGCCGATGAGCAAGATTCCTACCATGTCTCCTATCATACGGCGGCAATTGGAGGTGAGACAAGGCGCGCGGGTCCCCTGGTCACGACACGCAAAAATTGTTGACCCCCCGAATAAGCAATGCGTATGTTCTCAGAATGGAAGTACGAGAACAGATTGCACAGGCGGAAGAACTCATTCGGATGGGCCTTTTTGATGATGCGGTCACCCTTCTCACGGAGGTGTTGGCGGACAACCCCGACAACTTGTCGGCGCTTCTCAACATCGGCATCGCGTACACCGAGAGCGGACACAACGATTCTGCAATTCAGGCGCTCTCGTACTACGTCCAAATGGAGGATGAGAACGACGAGGCGTGGGAGGCGCTGGGCTGCGCGTATCTGCGCAAGAAGGATTACCGCGCCGCGGAGAAGCATCTGGAGCACGCCCGGGCGCTCAACTCGCAGAACGCCAGCGTCCTCCGCAATCTCAGTGTTCTGTTCAGCGAGACCGGCAGGGGGCGGAAGAGCTACTCGACCCTCACGAAAGCGTACGATCTCAATCCCAACGATTACCTCACCACGTATGCGCTGGCCACGGCATACCGGTACCTCGATCGTCCCGAGGAGGCGCGAACGCTTCTGGAACGGTTACAGACGTTTGACTACCTGCCGCCAACGATTCGTCATGAGGCGGAAAAGCACCTTTTAGAACTCACGGTAGGGTGGACGTAGAGAACCGGTGGGGCGAGAGCTGGAGCCCCATCCGTTGCAACGCACCACCGCCAAATTTGCAGCTACAGATCCCGTAGACTACGATAGGGGTGGAGCGAAGTGTGTTAAAAAAAAGTACGGTTACCACCGGTGTGTATTGGATCGAGGTGCCTGAGGCGGATGTTCGGATCGTCTGCGGAGCTCCCGCGGATACCGTAAAACATCTCATGCGGCGCGGTTTCATTACCGACGTGGAGCGGGATGGTATACGCTGGGAGACGGGTCCCAACGCCGTCCTGCTCTCGGACGTCAGCATTCAGAACGGCGATTTCGCCAACCTCACGGAGTTCCTCGTTCTCCAGATGTTCTACCGGCAAGGGATGATCATTCCCCGGCACCCCAACAACACCGGGTACAAACCCAAAATCATCGGTGCTGAAGACCAAATCACCGCCCAGCGAGAGTACATCTTCCGGGGAAACTACGGCCTCACCAGTGTGGAGGAATTACTGGAGGCCGGGGTAGAGCCGGAGCTCGCCGAGGAGTTCTTCCGCATTAAGCAACAATTCGCCTTCGGCGCGATCCGACGGCCGGAAGAACTGATCGATTTTGTTCCGGTCCGGGACCAACCGGTACCGATCGCGTCAGGAGTCGACATAGAGCGCGTGGCAGCCAACACCTACCGAATCTCCTATGGCGGAGACTACGAGGAAGTCTCGCTCAATCTGTCCCCCGCCGAGCAGTATCAGCCTCCCTACGTGCTGGGCCAACACAAGATAAAACGGGAGTATTTCTCGATCGTTCATACCGGAGAAGGTGACGGCTGGGACATCAACCGCCCGTGCATGGCGGGAATTCTGGTGTTCCAGGGGCGCATCTACCTCATCGACGCCGGGCCCAGCGTGATGCACACCCTCAACTCATTGGGGCTCAGTGTGAACGAGATCGATGGGATCTTCCACACCCACGCCCACGATGACCACTTCGCGGGACTTACCTCCCTGGTGCGCGCCGATCATCGCTTGCCGTACTACGCCACCCCCATGGTTCGCGCCTCAGTGCGCAAGAAGCTGTCAGCGTTGATGTCGTTTCCGGAAGAGCAGTTCGACCGGTACTTCATACCCCACGATCTCACCATGGACGAGTGGAATATGATCGACGGCCTGGAGGTAAAGCCGGTGTACTCTCCCCACCCGGTGGAAACCACCATCATGTTTTTTCGCACGCTCTGGCGCAACGGCTACCGCACCTACGGACACTTTGCGGATATCTGCACGTTCGAGCAACTGCAGAAGCTGGAGGATCCGAGTAATCCGACAAGCGTCGCGCTGGCGGCACGGGTGCGGACCAATTACCTCACCCCCACGGATGTGAAAAAGATCGACATCGGTGGCGGTATGATCCACGGTATCGCCGAGGATTTCCGCGATGATGCCTCGGACCGCATCGTGCTCAGCCACAAAGCAGATCCCCTCACCATGTCCGAAAAAGAGATCGGCGCCGATACCGCCTTCGGCATCGCCGACGTTCTGATCACCTCATCCTACGTAGCGCTGGAATCAACGATTCTGGACCTGCTGCGCCGCAACTTTCCCGGAGCCCCAGACCACGCGATCGCGATGCTCGCCAACAGCCCCGCCAGAACCGTGAGCATCGGTTCGATCCTGATCAAGAAAGACTCCCGGCCGGAGGCGATCTACCTGCTCGTAAACGGACTGGTGGAAGTGCTCGATTCCACTACAGCGGCGCGGAACATCCTCACCATCGGCACCATCATCGGAGAGCGGAGCTGCCTCTTTGCCGAGCTCTCGTCGCGTACCTACCGGGCGGCCAGCTTCATTCGAGTGCTGGAAATACCGGAGGATATCTACCGGTCGTTCATCGCCCAGAGCGGCCTGGAAGAGATGATGGCGGAGTTTCTCACGCGGAAACACTTTTTAGAGGGAACCCATCTGCTCGGTGATCGAATCGCCGGGGACGCCCGCAACGCGATCGCCCATGAAATGGCGGAACGCACCGTTGCGTCCGGTGAGTCAATCACACCACGACACTCGATTCTCATGATCGCTTCCGGCTCGGTGGAGATCCGATGCCACGGGAAGTTAGTCGATGTGGCCGGTGTGAACGAGGCGATCGGGGCACCGGAGCTGCTCACCGACACGCCGCACACCCTCACCTACCAAGCCCGGGATGCCGCCCGACTGTATGAGATTCCCTGCGCTGTTTTGCAGGAGATACCGATCGTCCGCTGGAAGCTGCTGGAGCAGTACAACCGCCGAGCCCGGCGCTGCCAGGCGATCTTCCAGGCGTAGCGGGGCCGCCGCGTTCAGCAGAGCCGCTACGTTCAGCGGGCCGCCGCGTTCAGCGCCGGCGGGCCACCACAATCTGGGTACCGCTCTCCGGCCCAAAAGGGGTTCGGTCATACCAGCCGTAGCGCGCCTCCAGCTCAAATCCAGTGCAGCGCAGCAACAGCAGAAGTTCCTCGGGAAAGATCATCCGCAATTGATACGTTACCAGGTTCGTCTCCGCGGCGGTTTCCACGTACCACTTCAAATGAAGAATCTGGGTGTCACTGTGGTAGTGGGCCACCTCATACACCGCCACGTCCGCCACATCCCGATGTATTCGCTCCAGCCCCTCCCCCCGTTGCGCGAGGTAGACCGGATCCGGTTTGTGGAGGGCCAACGCTAGCACCCTTCCCGGCTTCCGACTGCGATACATGGCTCTCAACGCCTGCACGAGCTACTCAACTGTTAGCAGATGGGAGAGGCGATGGAGGGGCACGCTCACTGCTGCATAGGCTTCAACTCCCAGCGGTTGCTGCATGTCCCTCCGTCGAAGTTGCAGCGACTCCCGCACGGATTCTGTCGCTGGTGCCTGCGCGTCTGCGGCAGCCGC
>CAZNRF010000310.1:0-4265 GCA_964575075.1 uncultured Spirochaeta sp.
CCGACGACCCCGAGATTACAAGTCACGTGCTCTGGCCAGCTGAGCTAAGGCGGCGAATGGCGCTACTTTGCCTGAAGCCGGCATCGTTGTCAATCCGTGCCGTCCGAGCACATAGGCGCATTAGAGAACTCCAAAAGGGGGCGCCTGCAACAGGTCTCGAGTTGGCATGCCACCCCATTGCAAGATCGATGCGCCCCGATCAGTGATTACCAGGGTTAACTCGAAGTGGTATGCGCGAGAACCATCGGCCGTGCGATAGGACCAGCCATTTTCGTCGCGGATGACTCCCGAGTCTGCCCCTGAAATCACTCTGTATACCGGCTCTATATTTATCACCGTGCCGGGCATCAATCGGATTCGCTCGCCTGGCCCCGCACTGGACAGCGCCTGAGGACGAAACGGTACCACCGGAGCTTCGTGGAGCCGGCGTCCGATGCCATGGCCGGTAAACTCCGCTATCGGCACCAAACCGTAGTGGGCGGCTGTATCTTCAGCGAGAACTGCCAAATCGTGCAGGCTCATATTCGGTGTGATACCGACAATGAGATCACTGAATGACCGCCATGCCCGTACATACTCGTCTTTCGCTCTCCGTGAAGCTCCGGGCATGAGAAAACTCCAGGCCATATCGGTAAACCACCCACCCCCGGAAGCGGCAACGTCGAGAGAAACAACGTCTCCTCGAGAAATCACCCGGTCATCGGGTATGCCGTGAACGGCTACGTCGTTGATGCTGACGCTGCAGTGGGCAGGATATCCCCGGTACCCGGTAAGCGCGCTGTGCAGACCTCGACGGTGAAGAAACTGCCGCACCGACCGGTCGACCTCGATCGCGGCAACCCCATCCATCCCAGGGGTGTCCACCCCATCAAAGTAGGTGCGTAGCGCGGTGGCTACCTGCTGCATCCTCGCAATCTCTATACCGCTTTTCACCATATCCGCGTCCGCTGGTACGATCATCACAGAGGGCGAAAGAGCACGAGCAAACTACTGCTCCCGAGGGCCAGCACGAAAGAGACCCCGCTCATCACGAGGTGCAACCCGGCGTGAATGAAGAGCCGCCGATGGGGGCTCTGGATCGCCGCAACAAGCTTGAGCACCGCTACCGCAGCCGCCCCCACCACAACCGAGCCGGAAAGGCCCTGAAGGGCACGCAGAAGCTGCAACTGCGTGGCATCCGCAAATTCCTGGTAGTTCCCCGCTACGAACATCAGCGCCAGCAGCAGGGAAATACCAAATACGAGCACCACCGTCCGTTCCATCAAGCGAGTTGTCTGCGAGATTATTCGTTCTTGATCCTGCATATTTCCTTTCGTACTATGCGAGTATACATGTTAGATCCGGGACTGACACAACTGATGAAGTCGCATATTCGGGAACGATCCCGCCCTCTGGAGCCGATTCCAACGGGAGAGTCCCTATGGAGCAACCAATTTGCCGGAATTCGATGTGTCGCCTTCGACATCTACGGGACCCTCTTGGTATCGGCCGCGGGAGACGTCGGGACCTCTGACAATGCAACACAGAAATCAGACCCCTTTGCCTCAGTAGCACCTCTCTTGGGCATCCCCTCTCATCAGGCCCCCGCACTCGCCGACACATACTATCAGACGATCCACGGCTATCACCATCGCGGACGACAGCGGGGCATCCAATATCCGGAAGTTGATATTCGATCGGTCTGGAGCGACGTGATCGCCGCCTGGAGTGGCTCCCAACGCCACACCCCGGAGGAAATCGCCCTTGCCTATGAACTGGCAGCCAATCCGGTATGGCCGATGCCCGGGGCGCGATCCATACTCGAATCGCTCCACCATCGAGGTATCCGACTGGCTATCGTTTCCAACGCGCAGTTCTATACGCCTCTGATCCTCGAAGTTCTTTTGGACCGTCCACTGGACTCGCTCCACCTTTATCCTCGAATCTGGTCATTCGAGATCGGTGCTGCCAAACCGTCGCCGATTCCGTTTCGATCACTAAAGGATACACTCTCTCATGAAGGAATCGATGCCGGGGAGACGCTTTATGTCGGGAATGATATGCTAAACGATGTGGTGACTGCTCAGGACGAAGGTTTCAGGGCGATACTGTTCGCCGGCGATGCCCGGTCTCTGCGACTGCGTCGCGACAGACCGGAGATCCGATCCCGCACTCCGGATGGCGTGATGACGGATCTCATGCACCTGACCTCCGTCATCGATGTACAATAAAGACTCGACCTGGCAAGTCACCACGAAAGGATGGGCACCGTGAAAAAAGCGTTCGTCATTTTTCTCCTTCTGATTATTCTTGCAGGAACCGGCTTTGGTTTCGGGTACGTACCGCTGCGGCTGGAACCGGGGACCCAAGCGGTGATGTTCAGTAAAACCTCAGGCTGGCATAAGGAGACGTTCCAGGCGGGATCCTTTGCCTGGGCGTGGGAACTGCTGGTACCTACCAACGCCACCCTATACGTCTTCCAAGATGACACCCGACGGGTCCCGGTACGGAGCGAGTCCTTACTTCCCTCAGCAGACCTCTACTCCGAGTTCCTGGAGGGAGAACCAACCTTCACGGACCGAATAGATATTCAGGTATCGTACCGCATATCTCCCACGGGGTTACTGGAACTGGCCCCTGGAGGGCTGAGACCGGAGGGAGTTGAGGATTGGTACACCGACACTGACAGCCGAATCGAAGGGCTCGTCGCGCGCATTCTACGAAACACGATCGAGGGCGCTGTATCATCGTCCGGGTCACTCACCACCGCCGCTGTCGCCGAAGAGGTGACGGAAGAACTTGAGGATCGTATCCCGGAAGTCGAGCTGGTCTCCGTCGTAGTCCGGGAGCTTGCACTGTCCGATATCGAGCTCTATCGCGAAGGGCGAGAAACCTATATGGCGGTTCAGGACGCGCGGCGGGAGGCGCTGATTTCCGCCGCCGAGAATCTGGCACAGTCCCAAGCGGCCAGCGACCAACGATTTGAAAATCTGGAACGCTACGGACAGCTTCTCAGCGACTTTCCGATACTCCTGGATTATCTGGAAATCGCCGCCCAAAACGATGCTGACCCTCTGGATCTGACCGAGATCGGAGAGTTGGAAGAAGTTACACCGTAGGTGACGAGCGGAGAACGTCTTTACGCCTCGTGATCGATCCTGATCATCTGATTGAGGATCTTACTCGTATTCTCCAGCAGTTTTAGTGACGCATTCAACCGCGAGTCGAACGGCCGCTCGTCGACCAGCGTACTCTCATAGGTTTGATATCGCTCATTGATCTGGGGATGCGAACTCTTTTTGATGAGTTGAAACGTTTGTTGTACAGAGTTGAGCTGGTCCTGGAACTTTTCGATAATCACCGTGGCATCACGCTCTTTCTGGTTTACCAGCGCCTTAAACGCGGAGATCTGCGCCGAATCCCGATCGGTGGCGCTGTACCGAAACCGGTAGAACGTTTTGCCGTCATCGGATTCGGGAGAAAAAGACAGGTCAAAGTTCCGCAACCGCTCCGCCACGTCGTCCAAACCGGCGATGTTCAGGGTTAGGTCAACTCCCGTCTGTCGCCCCCGAACCGGGAGGAGCTTGCCGATTATCCGTAGAAAATCGAGAAATCCTGCTCGGTACACCGCCTGAACAAAGGTATGGATGACCTGAAGCGATCGATATACAAGAAGCTGCCCTACCCCGGCCCGCTTGATTGCGGATTGGATCTCGGGATGAAAGTACTCGAACTGGTGGAGGCCGGAAGGAAACGTCTCCTGAATGAGCTGACCGAGAACCCCCATCCGCAGATCGTGAAACCGGCGATCCAATTCTTGGAGCACCTCAATCTTGAGGTTCGAATAGTAGAAATCTCTCAGACGCAGCTTGGGAACATACGCCAGAAACCGGTAATACGGATCATCCCGAAAAAACCGAATGATATCAACAAGCGGCACCTCATCGCGCAACGCCCGAGCCTCGGTAACGACCCGCGTGATCAAGCCTCGCAGCTGCGGCACCTCCTCGGAATCGGGAATCTCAATCGGATCAGAGGGATCGATCAGCTCGTCCCGGACGGCAAAATAATAGTTCAAAACCTCCGGAAAAATCGAAACCTCACCGCGAATTCTCCCGACGCTGTACAACGCCAGATACAGCTCTTCCAGGCGGTCAAGCACGCGATGAGCGGCAGCGCGTGTAAACTCTACTTCCTCCTCCGATGACGCCTCCGCCTCGGAAGACTGAAACTGAACTAAGAAATCGTCGGAGCCGTACACCGCCAGATCCGTGAGCAAACACAAC
>CAZNRF010000311.1:0-4236 GCA_964575075.1 uncultured Spirochaeta sp.
GGAGGAGCGCTTTGTATTCATGGTTCCCCATCCCCGCCCACGCCGTGTCGTGATCGAGCATGCTGCGCACGACTGCGACCGTCTCCCGGATCTCGGGCCCGCGATCGATAAAGTCGCCAACGAATACCGCGCGGCGCGATCCTCCCGGAAACCGCCATGCGCCGCGGCGGTGACGATATCCGAGCTGAAACAGAAGGTTCTCAAGGGCTTGGGCGTGGCCATGAATATCACCAATGATATCGAACACACTTGCAATTGGATTGAAGGTGAACAAGAATTTCAAGGGTGACGGAAACGTTTCGGCTTATATCGGCGCTTCAGTATGGTGCTGCCCTCATTGATGCGCATGGACGCATAATTACCGCCAACAATCGGCTCGCCCAATTGTGCGGAATCGATGAGCGTGAGGCTCGCTCTCGCCCCGTTGAGAGTTTGCTCACCGGTATGGGCTGCGATCATTCTTCTCGGGCGCTCAGCGGCCGGTGGGAAGAAGATCGTCGGACACTGGAGCAGGGCCCGGTGCGCGGTTGCATACCCGGCGATCCGCCTGCGGACGTGTTCATTTCGCTTGCACCCGTCCGCCGAGGGCGCTCGGTGATATCGGTCGTACCGGTTGGTGGGAGCCGGCAACTCGGAATCGTTGACGCACTGCTACGGTCGACGTCGGCCGGGGTCTTCATCCTCGATGGTGAGAACCGGATTATCACCCAGAATTCTCTGGCCCGTCAGCTGGGACCAGAGGATGATGGCTCGCTGTCTACCGGATTCCCACGGGGGTGTCCGATCGACACCTACCTGAATGTGACGCAGGGAGGTGCGCCCTTTTCCGTTGCCGAGCGCATCGCCCAGGCTCGACGCGAAAACACCGACCTCACGTTTGCCGCGGACCTGCGTGCTTCACCCACCCCTGATCGGGAATTGGACGTCGCAATCTCGATCGCCCCGGTTGAGTCGGACCGACATGAAACCGAACCGCCGGTGGTTCAGGGTGCTCCGGAGCGCCCACCGGAAGCTGCCGTCGTCCTCGTGCGTGATATCAGCGATAAGCGCCAGCTCTACCGCGACGTGCGGCGATTGCAGCACGCCCGGCAAGTCTCCCGTGCGGCCGGCGGGATCGCCCATGAGCTCAATAACAGTGCTACCGCTCTCATGACCCACTTGGGTTTGCTGAACCACGCCTTGGACGACGCTCCCACAGGTGTACAAAACGAGCTGAAAAGTATTGAAAGCGCGGTGCGCCGTATCAAACGCCTGGGTCACCAACTCGAACGGTTCAGTGCCAATGGCTCCACACCTCCTGATCAGGAAGAACCGGAGGATTCCTCGGATCTGTCCGCGGGACTGCTGTCGGAAATCGTGCAGGACACGGTGTCTCTGGCCGTGAGCGGCACCGCCATTCGCAGCAGTTTTGCCATCGATGGAGGACTTCCGTCGGTTCGAATATCGCCGGAAGCGGTATCCCAGGCACTGTTCAATGTCGTCATTAATGCGGTGGAAGCGATGGATGAGGAGGGGCGAATCCATTTCGGTGTATGGAAATCTTCCGATCCTCCCGCGGTCGTGGTGGAGGTTCGGGACGAAGGCCACGGCATGGATAGTCGAATCGTGTCTCAGGTGACCCAGCCATATTTCTCCACAAAGCCGCACGGCGTTGGTATGGGGCTTACCGTTACGCTTTCCACGCTGGAAAGCGCCGGAGGGGGACTCGAAATCGAGACGGATCCGGGCTTCGGTACTGCGGTGCGCATGTACCTGCCGGTATCAGATCCACTCCCGGAGCGGCCGTCTCACGATCGAACGCGAACCGGACAAGGCGAGGAGTATCGCGGATATCGGGTGCTGCTTGTTGAGGATGATCCGCTGGTGCGGCGCTCTCTGGAGCGGACCCTGCAATCCGTGGGGTGTGAAGTGATGGCGGTAGAAAGCGGGGACCGAGCGATCGAGGTTTTTCGCTCCGAGTTCTCCAGTCATCACCATTTTCAGCTGGTGATCACCGACCTCACGATGCCCGGACGCAACGATGGGGTGCAGTTGCTTCGCCGAATCAGAGAACTGGATCCGCTCATTCCGGCGGTCCTGAGTTCCGGGGCGTTGCATCGTCGGAACTCATCTTCCTATCGTGATGCGGGGTTTCAATACGTATTGCGCAAGCCCTTTGGGGAGGCGGAGGTGCGTTTCGCCCTTTCGGTGGCTCTGTCACGGTAGATATACCGGCAGCAGGGCCCTATAATGCGGGCGATATGGCAAGAATTATCGGCATCACGGGTGGATCAGGATCGGGCAAAACCACGATTGTCCGAAAGATCTCGGAAATAGTGGGTGACTTCGTGTTCTTGCCGCAAGACAACTACTATCGGTCTGCCGAATACGTGAGTAATACCAATATCAATGCCTTCAATTTTGACCATCCCAGTGCCTTTGACTCAGACCTGATCGTGGAGCACCTGGAGCTGCTCCGCAGGGATGAACCGATCGAGATGCCCCAGTATGATTTCGTTCACCATCGGCGGAAAGTTGAAACAATTCGGGTTCAGCCGGGTAAGCTGGTGATTCTCGAAGGCATCATGATCTTCTTTGAACCTCGAATTCGGGAATTAATTGATCTCAAGATATTCGTAGACACCCCGGATGATATTCGGTTTATTCGGCGTCTGTCACGCGACATTCATGAACGTGGTCGTACTGTTCAATCCGTAATCGATCAATATCTGGAAACGGTACGGCCGGGGCACTACGAGTTTATTGAACCGACGAAAGCCTACGCCGATCTGATCGTGCCCGAAGGGGGGCAAAATCAAAAGGCGCTGGAAGTACTGGTCTCGTTTATGCGGGGCATTATTGAATAGATACCGGAGAACCGTTCCCCGTCTCCGTAACGAATTATGCGGTCAGTGACCGGCAAATTGACGTAAACCTCGATAATGCAGTACCTTGCCGGACATGGGCCAACGGAAGACCACTCCCGCCAATCGGGAGAAGATTATTCAAGCAGCCTCCCGCCTCATCCGGGAACGAGGGATCGACAACACCACTCTCGCCGATATAGCAGTGGCTGCGGGGATTAGTAAGGGTACCCTGTACTATTACTACTCAACCAAGGGCGATTTGATCTTCGATATTGCGGATCGACACATGAACAATCTTACTGATCGTATCTTCCGCTGGCTGGAGTCCAGCGGAACCGCGGTGCCTCCCCGTCGGGTATTCCGGATGGTCATGGATACGGTTATGCATTCCCGCAGTCGAGGACAAATGCACGTATACCTGATTCAAGAGGCGCTTACGGAGAATCCCAGTCTGCGTCGGCGGTTTGTAGAAGAGTACAAACGGTGGCGGAGCATGATCGAGCAGGGGCTTGAGCGCGTGTACGGGCAGTCCGGCGAGTATGCAACGATGGCTCGTGTATTGCTCGCTACGATCGATGGGCTCATCCTGCAACGGCTCCTCGGCGTTGAGCAGCTTCCCACCGATGAAATTGCGAAGTATTTCGAGATCGCCGGGAATGCGTCCGTTTCACAGTGACCGGTGAATCTCGTTTTACTTGATCAGGCCGACGATACGTATTATCTGCCTGCCGCGGACCCGAGAACCCGCCATATTGCACGGGTGCTACGAGCCCGTCCTGGAGATACGATTCGCGTCGGTGTTGTGGAAGGCGCCGTAGGGTCGGCAATCGTGCGGGAGATTTCGGAAGCGGGAATCACGTTGCAGGTGGACTGGCATCCAACGCAGAGTACGTGCCTGCCGGCGCGGATAATTCTGGGCCATCCGCGGCCGCCGGTCCTGCAACGATTGATCCGTGATCTCACCGCCTTGCGCGTAGATGAGATTCATATCTTCCGCGGTGATTTATCCGAGGCGTCGTACCTCGAAAGCTCCGTTTGGAACAAGACCGACTCACTGATTCGGGAAGGTCTGAGTCAGGGGATGCACACGGCGCCTCCTGCTCTGTTTCGTTGGCGTTCCCTATCCGACGCCGTGGATGCCGTGCTCTCCCGCCCACATTCATCCGCCCAAACTGAACACCGGGTATACGGTGCCGTCCGCTCTCCTGCTCGCAGCCTGACCACGCTTCTGTCGGAGATCCGAGAGTCGCCGTCCTGCGATGTGATAATGGCCATTGGCCCCGAGCGCGGATTCGTCCCGGCGGAGAAGACGCTGCTGACTACCCGTGGATTCTACGGGGTGGGGATGGGGGACTCGACACTGCGGACCGAGACGGCAACGATTATCCTC
>CAZNRF010000312.1:0-4221 GCA_964575075.1 uncultured Spirochaeta sp.
GGGGGCGCTGTTTTTTGCGTTGCCCGGAGAGCACACCGACGGTCATCACTACGTTGCAGCCGCCGCCGAGGCGGGAGCGTGCGGCGCAGTGGTACGTGATGAGTGTGCCCCGGATGGGGAGCCCTGGCCGATTCCGGTTTTGGTTGTTCCCAATGCACTGGTAGCTCTGCACCGGTTGGCGGAGTGGTACGTTACCGAGCACCTTTCTCGTAATACTACGCGTATTGGTGTGACCGGTAGCAACGGCAAGACCACCACCAAAGAGATGATCGCCGCGATTCTCCGGGGCGCGGATAGCTGCTATGTTTCAGTGGGAAATCTCAACAGCGAGACCGGACTGCCCATGTCGGTGTGTGAGACACCGCCCAACGTACGGTACGCCGTATACGAGATGGCGATGAGCCGTCCGGGCGAGATCGCTGCACTGGCCCGCATCGTTCGGCCTCAGCAGGCGGTCATTACTCATATTGGAATCGCGCATATCGGATATCTGGGAAGCCGCCAGGCAATAGCCGTAGAGAAGAAGCAAATCGCGGCGTACTTCACCGGATCCGAAACGCTCTACATTCCCGAGGATGATGACTTTCGGGATTTTCTCTCTGCCGAGGTCTCTGGATCCGTCGTGCTCACCGGTCCGGTTACTCAAAACGCACGGATCAAAAGCGATCCCGATAATCACGGGGTGGTCGTGCAAATCGGATCACAGTCCACGACACTGCCGTTCCCGGGACGCCATAACGGTCGCAACGCGCTCATTGCGCTCGCCGTGGTGCAGGCGCTGGGCATCGACGTCGATTCGGCGTTGGCCGCGCTGTCCCGGGTAGTACTACCCGCCGGCCGGAGTCAGAGAATTGACCACAATGGCCTCACGTTTATTCATGATGCGTACAACGCCAATCCCGGATCGATGGTTGCTTCTATCGAGATGGCCGAAGAGATGGGTGCCACCGTACTGATTCTCGGAGATATGTACGAATTGGGAGCGTTCGAGGACGCGGGCCATCGGGAGGTGTTGCAGGCCGCGCTGTCTTCTTCGGCACGACTGATATGCTGCGTTGGAGAGCGATTTCGAGGCGTAATTGCTGAGGCCTCGGCAGCCTCCACGGCCGATCGAATACTATCGGTCCTGTCAGCACCGGAAGCGGTCGAAGCGATGCTCCCTCGCCTGCACAAGCAGGAGACGATTCTGCTCAAAGGCAGCCGGGCCGTGGCACTGGAGCAGGTAATTGAAGCCGTTACGGGGGGAGGCGCTTCTCTTGCTTAAAGAACTGCTCTTTCCGCTCACACAGTACTTCACGCCGTTCAACGTGTTTCAGTACATCACCTTTCGCGGCGCGTATGCTGCAGTAACCTCTCTGTTAATTACCTTCACCCTGGGACCCTGGACGATAAACAAGTTGCACCAACTGCGTTTTGGAGAAGAAATTCGCAGCGACGGGCCTGAAACTCACCAATCGAAGTCCGGCACTCCCACTATGGGCGGGCTGTTGATGATCATATCGATCGTTATTTCAGGTGTCCTGTGGATGGATATCAACTATCTGTATACGTGGATCGGCCTGCTTGCAGTGGTAGGATACGGCTCGATCGGAATGATCGACGATCTGCGAAAAATCCGCCGGAAGAACAAGGACGGGCTCAGCGGGTGGTACAAGATCATTGGACAAGTGGGGATCGCCACAATGATCGCCGTTCTTCTGATCCTCTTTGGTAATGAGAACACTACGAAGCTCTATGTCCCGTTCGTGAAAAGCGCAATACTGGACCTCGGAGTCTGGTATATTCCGTTTGCCGTATTGCTCCTCGTCGGAACATCCAACGCCGTCAATCTCACCGATGGACTCGATGGTCTCGCGACGGGATTGGTCCTCATGGTGGGCCTGACGTTTGCGGTCCTCTCCTACGTTACTGGGCGGGTCGACTATGCGGGGTACCTCCAGATTCCATACCTCCCCGGCGGTGGCGAGATTGCGATTCTCAGTCTTGCGGTGGTAGGAGCCTGCGTCGGTTTTCTGTGGTTTAACGGACACCCTGCTGAAATCATGATGGGAGACACCGGGAGCCTCTCCCTGGGCGGGGTAATTGGGGCCTTGGCGCTCATGACGAAGAAGGAGATCTTGCTGATTGTCGTGGCGGGTGTGTTCGTGATGGAGGCGGGCTCGGTCATTATTCAAGTTCTTTCCTACAAACTCACCGGCAAGCGTGTGTTCCGAATGGCGCCAATTCACCATCATTTTGAACTATTGGGATGGTCGGAGAGCAAGGTAGTGCTCCGACTGTGGATTCTGGGCGGACTCTTCGCAATCTTGAGTCTATCCACATTGAAGATACGGTAATGTCCATGACGCGGCGTACGTTCTTTGCAGATCAGATTGAGTCTCAGGAACATCGGTTCGATCCGGTATTCATTATGCTGGTGCTGGTGTTGATTATCCTGGGGCTGGGAATGCTCTGGTCGGCATCCTGGTATCGAGCCCAACAGCTGTATGGAGAACCGTTGCGATTCGTGCTGCGCCACGCCCTCTGGATGGTTGCCGGCGTTCTGGTGATGAGTATCAGCGCCCTTATTCCGCTGTCGTGGGTCCGGCGTCTGCTTCCTCTCATCGTTTTGGGATCGGTGGTTGTCGCCCTCTTGACGTTCGTGCCGGGGATCAGTGCCCGATACATGGGCGCGCGGCGCTGGATCATTGTTTTCAACGTGTCGTTTCAACCATCAGAGATCCTCAAGGCGACTATGATCATCTACCTCGCCCACATCCTCTCGCGGCGAGACGGCGAGTTTAGTGAACCGCTGCATACGCTCGTGCCGCCCATGATCATCGTGATACTCTTCTCAGGTATTGTTCTCCTGCAGAACGATTTCAGCACCGCCGTCTTTATCGGGCTGGTGGCGGTGGCAATGTTCTACGCTGCCGGTGTTCCTCACCGGTATTTCGCTGCAATCCTCACCCTGACCGTTCCGGTTACGTTGATTACGCTCTTTACTCGGGAGCACCGGGTGCGACGGATTATGGCGTTTCTGAATCCCAACTACGATCCTTCCGGAAGTGGATATCAAATTCTTGCCGCTCGCAGAGCGTTAGAAAACGGTGGGTTTTGGGGATCGGGCATTGGCCGGAGCGTCCGGAAATTCGGTGGACTCCCCGAGGCGCAGTCCGATTTCCTCTTTGCCGTGGCAGCGGAAGAGCTCGGGTTTGTTGGAGTCCTCGTGGTAATTATCCTGTTTCTCATGCTTTTCGGGCGTGGCCTGTATCTGGCGAGGCGCCAAGAGGACGCTTTCAAGTCGCTGCTAATCTTCGGATTGATTACCAGCATCTTCCTGCAGGCGTTACTCAATGTTGCGGTTGTCGCCGGAGCGGTGCCGGCTACCGGCATTCCACTCCCGTTCTTTTCCGCCGGTGGTTCTTCGCTGGTCATTACCTTCGCGATGTGCGGTCTCAT
The DNA here is from genome assembly GCA_964575075.1 of uncultured Spirochaeta sp. GTDB lineage: Bacteria > Spirochaetota > Spirochaetia > DSM-27196 > Alkalispirochaetaceae > Alkalispirochaeta. The sequence goes on from CAZNRF010000312.1 coordinate 3,442, forward strand.
CCTCAACGCGTCCAGTGTGGAACAGCACCAGCGGCAGTTTACTATGGCGGGTGTCGATGGCCGCGTCTGGGATGGTTCCCATGGCTGAAGCAGCTCTTCACCGCCGGCAACGGCGGAGCGCAAGCCCGTCTTCCAGCTCTAAATTCCTGCTGTTTCTCGCGGTGACGTTCAGTTTTATCCTGGCGGGATACGTAATAGCAGTAACGGTCGTTTTGCCGTGGCTTCGAATCTCTAGAGTCGTTGTTCAGGCTGACTTTGATATTGATCGGCAAGCGCTCCTTGACCTGGCAGGCTTAGACGGTTCACGGTACTACTTCGGGGTGCGGCCTGATCGGATTGCTTCGCGTCTGGAAGAGCATCCTCTGATCAAGTCGGCGGCGGTGGAACGAGTGTTTCCAAATACCATGCGGCTGGAATTACTGCGACGGAGACCCCTGGTCAGGGCCGTAATGAACGTGGAGGGTCGAAGCGTTCCGATCGCGGTGGACGAAACCGGCATGATTTACGACCGAGGTGTTCATCTGGCCGAGCGGGATGTTCCGGTGCTTTCCGGAATCGGATTTCAGGGCGAGGTTGTAGGAAGTCGATTGCCGGCTGACATACAACCGCTTCTGAGAAGCCTTCACGAACTTCGGGTTTCGTCTCCTGAGATCTATGGGCTCATCTCGGAACTGCGCGTGCAGGGCCGCGGCACCGGCGGAATGGATGTGCTCATGTATACGGAGGGGTTCCGGGTGCCGGTACGATTCGGGACCTCGATAGACAAGAATGCATCCACCT
>CAZNRF010000313.1:0-4180 GCA_964575075.1 uncultured Spirochaeta sp.
GCCGCCGACGCAGATACGCACACAAATACGACAAGGAGCACCACATGAGCGATGATCCCAAGACAGTTGGCCCCAAGCCGGTTGATCCCAAAACGATGGACAAGATCGTAAGCCTCTCAAAACGGCGGGGGTTTATCTTTCCCTCGTCGGAAATCTACGGGGGCCTCGCCTCCGCCTGGGACTACGGTCCGTTGGGAGTGGAGCTGAAAGCCAACCTGCAGCGCTTCTGGTGGAAAGAGATGACCCAGCTCCACGACAACATCGTCGGTCTGGACGCGGCAATTCTCATGCATCCCACCGTGTGGAAAGCCTCGGGGCATGTGGAAAACTTCGCCGACATGATGGTGGAGGACACCGTCACCAATGAACGCTACCGCTGGGATCACCTCACCGAAGAGCAGCGGGAGACCAAGACCAGTCCCAACGGAAACCCGCTGTCCGAGCCGCGGCAGTTCAACCTGATGTTTGAGACGCACCTGGGACCATCCACCGCCTCGGGCACCAAGGTCTATCTCCGGCCGGAAACCGCCCAGGGCATCTATGTCAACTTCAAGAACGTGGTACAAACCTCCCGCGTGAAGATTCCCTTCGGAATCGCCCAAGTGGGAAAAGCGTTCCGGAACGAAATCGTCACCAAGAATTTTATCTTCCGCACCGTCGAGTTTGAGCAGATGGAGATGCAGTACTTCGTGAAGCCCGGCGAGGATGACCATTGGTTCGAGTATTGGAAAGCGGAACGGATGAAGTACTACGGCAAGCTCGGCATTCGCACGGATCGGCTGCGCTTTGAGGAGCATGGCCCCGACGAGCTGGCGCACTACGCGAAAGATGCCTTCGACATCCAGTACGAGTTCCCTTTTGGCTGGCAAGAACTGGAGGGGATCCACAACCGCACCGACTACGACCTCTCCCGGCACAGTGAGTTCTCCGGCAAGGAGATCAACTACCTGGAGGAGGAGACCAAAGAGCGGTACATCCCGTATATCGTCGAGACCTCCGCCGGACTGACCCGGAGCGTGCTGATGGTGTTGTCCGACGCCTATGACGAAGAAGAGGTGGGCGAAAACGACGTCCGCACCGTCCTGCACTTCCATCCAAAGATCGCCCCGATTCAGGTGGCGGTGTTCCCGCTGGTGAAGAAAGACGGTCTCGCGGAGAAGGCGCGGGAGATCGAAACGGAACTTCGCGAGGATTTTGCGACCTTTTACGATCAGTCCGGGGCGATCGGCCGCCGCTACCGCCGCCAGGACGAAATCGGCACGCCCTACTGCATCACCATCGACTACGACACGATGAGCGACGATACGGTGACCCTGCGCTACCGTGATTCCATGGAGCAGGTGCGTATCCCGGTGCCGGAGGTTGCCGCCACGATCCGCCGGGCGATGAAAGAGTACAAACGGGTGGGCAGCTGATGGGAGACGAACCGAAGGCTGCGGAGCGCCCTACCGGCGGGTCGGGGTCGGCGGCAACCGGGGCGCATGGCAGCGCGGGCGCGAATCAGAGCGCCGCGGCGACCGTACCTCACAAGCCCGGCGCCCTAGAACGGCTCCAGGCGCGCGGCTTCTACGCGCAGTGCACCGACGAGGATCGCCTCCGGGAGCGCCTCGACAGCGGACCGGTCACGTTTTATGTCGGCGTGGACCCCACGGGAGAATCCCTTCATGTGGGCCACCTCATTCCGATTTACGCCCTCGCGCACCTGGCGGAGTTCGGCCACCGGGGCATCGTAATCGTCGGAGGTGGCACCGCCCGCATCGGCGATCCCTCGGGTAAGTCGGAAATGCGCCGGATGCTCACGGTGGAACAGATCACCGCCAACGCCCGGTCGTTCGGAACCCAGATCCAGCGCTTTCTCGACACGCGCAACGTCTCCTTCACGATGGTGGATAACGCCGAGTGGCTGGCAGACCTCAACTACATCGAGTTTCTTCGGGATATCGGGCGCCACTTCTCGGTGAACAAGATGCTCACCTTTGAGGCCTACAAGCAGCGCCTGGAGCAGGGGCTGTCCTTTATTGAGTTTAACTACCAGCTCTTGCAGAGCTATGATTTTCTCAAGCTCTACCAGACCCGCGGCTGCACCCTCCAAATCGGTGGGGACGACCAGTGGGGCAACATCGTGGCCGGGGCCGATCTCATTCGCCGGATCGAAGGGCATGAGGCTGAGAGCTTTGGACTCACCTTTCCGTTGGTGACTCGCGCCGACGGGAAGAAAATGGGCAAGAGCGAGGCGGGAGCGGTGTTTCTCGACCCGGAGCGCGTCACGCCCTACGACTTCTTCCAGTACTGGCGCAACGTCCCCGATGCCGATGTTCGCAAGTTTTTGCGGCTCTACACCTTCCTCACCACCGGCGAGATCGATGAAGTGATGGTCTCAGCAGAAGCATCCGCGGGATCCGCCGCCGAGGCCGCCGCGATTAACGCCGCCAAGGAACGCCTCGCCACCGAGATCACCACCCTCGTGCACAGCCGCGAGGAGGCGATCAAGGCGCGCGACGCCGCTCGGGCGCTCTTTTCCGCCGGCGGAGCGGGAAGCGGCGGGGCCGATGCCATGCCGACCGCTGAGCTTCCCGCGGACGATCTCGCCGCCGGCATTCCCGTGCTGGACCTGTTTCAGCGCGCCGGGCTATCCGCCAGTAAGAGTGAAGCGCGGCGGTTGGTGCAACAGGGCGGCGCCCGCATCAACGACACCAAAGTGACGGACATCGACGCCGTAATAGACGGCTCGTGGGCTACTGCGGGGGATGCCGGCGGCGCAGAAGCCGCCGAGCCCACTCCCCCGGACCACCTCATACTCCGGGCCGGCAAGAAACGGTATTTTCGGTTTCTCGTGAAATGATGCCCCCCAACGCGCCGCCCCCACGAGGAATACTCTCGGCGGCGCGGATCCTGGGGGTGCTTCTGCCCCTGGCGGCATGGTGGCTCGCCGCCGTACTCACCGGCGTGCGCGTGGCACTGCCACCGCCGCAGGACGTGATCGTCGTCACCGTTCAGGAGATCCTGCGGATCGATTTCATCCAACAGGTGGGCGCCACCGTCCTCCGGGGCCTCGGAGCGATCGCTATCGCCACCGTCGTCGGTATTCCCCTGGGGTTGGCTGCCGGTCGCAGCGAGGTCGTCTACGCCCTGACGCGCCCCATTATCCTCACCGTTCGGGCGATTCCCTTCATATCCGTGATTCTCGTGGCCGTCATCTGGTTTTCCAGCGGAACCGTCCCCGTTTTCACGGCGGTCCTCATGGCACTGCCGATCGTGGTGGACGCAGCTCGAACTGCCGTTTCCGCGGTGGACCCGCGTCTCGTGGAAATGACCCACGTGCATCGATGGGGCGCCGGACTACGCCTCTTTCACCTGTGGTGGCCGGGGTCGCTCTACGGTACCCTCGGCGGGGTGCGCTCCGCCGCCGGTATCGCCTGGAAAGTGACTGTGGCGGCGGAAGTCCTCTCCAGCCCCGCCGTGGGCATCGGTGCTCAGATGGGGGAGGCGCGGCTCTTCCTCGAGACCGAACGCCTCCTGGCGTGGACGATCATTCTCATCGCCGTGGCCGGCATCTCCGACTGGTCGCTGCGGCGGGCACAGGAGGCAAGTGATCCTATCCGGCGCCGGAGCGGAACGGGACCGCGGCCCGCCCCCCATGGTGGGCGCGGGCCGGACAGCGGGCGAGGGGCACCCCCCGCATCGGGCGGTACCGGCGGCTCCGATACCGGGGTCGCTGGCGTTTCGGGCGGTGGCACGGGGGCCACAGCGGCCGCGGGCGCGGGGAGCGCGGTGGGCGCCGAAGCGGGGCGCGTCGCAACGCTGCGGCTGGAACGAGTGAGCTTTGCTTGGGACGAGACCCCGCTCATGAGCGACCTCTCGGTGGAGTTTTCCCGGGAGCGGGTGACGGCGGTGGTGGGGCCTTCCGGTATCGGGAAGACCACCCTCCTTACGTTGTGCGCCGGTGCGCTGACGCCCAGTGAGGGGCGCGTCGCGGCGGAACCGGCGGGAGAGGCGCCGCGGGTGGGAATGGTCTTTCAGGAGCCCCGCCTCTTGCCATGGCGCCCCGCTCGGGAGAATGTGGCCCTTGGGGCCTGAGTTGGGGCGGCGCCGGCGACCGGCACCGGTCTGGCTGCGGCGGCCTCGTTCGAGCGGGTGGGACTTGCCGGTCTAGGTTGGGCCTACCCCCATGACCTCAGCG
>CAZNRF010000314.1:0-4164 GCA_964575075.1 uncultured Spirochaeta sp.
CCCCAGACGCCGCCGGCGGTTCCAACCAGCAACAGCAGAATCGCCGCCACCAGCACGGCGGGTGTATTTTTACATATCATAATTACTAGGACTCCTAGGTTATGAATTTACGAAAGCACTCCGAAATTTACAATCACAGTGAAGCAGTACACGTGGCACCACCTGACGGCTCTTATTCTCGTCTCTTTGCTCGTCGTGGGTCTCGACGCACTGCTCTCTCCGGAGTTGGGCTTTCTGTCGGTGGGTGCGATGCCCTACCTCGCCCTGTTGGTGGCGATCGCCGCCGCGGCGGGAGGAGGAGCGGCGATCACCGCCGCTGCCGTGCTGGTGGTGGCACTCACCGGTGGGGCCACCTATCTGGGGCGCGTTGCCGATATACCCCTGCGGGGCGTGGATGCCGCCTCCCTCAGCGCTGAGCAGCGGGTTGGTCTGGTCCTGGGGTTCCTGGTAACCGCTGGAATCATTCACTCCCGCACCACCCTCGCCGCTACGGTAGCCCGCGCCCAGGAGCGTGCCCGGGAGGCGCGGCACTCCGCCGAGACGATGCGCGGCGAGGCTGCCGCCATGGAAACCAGCCTCCGGGATCTGTACAACCGCCACGCCGTGGAGCACCGTTCGATTTCGGGCCTGGGAGAACAGCTGCCGCGGTTTCAGTCCCTTGATCGTGCTACCGTGTTGGATGCAACCCTCAGCGCCACCCGGCTCATGACCGGCGCCGAGGGCGTGGCGATCTATCAGGTAAACGAGGCCACCCTTCAACTCACGCGGCGGGCGGTGTGGCCCGAGCAGGATCAGGCGCGCTACGCCCCCACCCTGGATATCGCCAGCACCATCGAAGGGTGGGTGGTGCGAACCAATCAGATGTTCACCTTGCGCTATCTCACCGAGCAGCCGGAGCTTGCCAGAATCGATAATGGGACCACCATCATTGCCGTCCCGATTCACACCCGGGGACGCACCTGGGGCGTTCTGGTTGTGGGGGACATGCCCTTTCTGGCGTACAACCAAACCGCCGAGGTGTCCCTCGAGGTGGTGGCGGCCCTGGCGGCGGGCGGCGTGGAACAGTCCTTCGGTAGCGCCGCAGCGGTGGTATCCTCGGACACCACCGCAGATATCCGCGGTGGATCCCTCCTGCACGACCCCGACGCCCTCCAGCCCGACCTGGAACAGATGGTGGCGGCCGGTGGCCAGGTGAGCCTCTTCCTCGTGGAATTGCGGGGGTACGCGCGGCAACCGTTGACCCTTACCCACGACCGGCAGCGCCGGCTGGTGGAAACGGTCTGCGAGCGGCTCTACCTCCTCACCAGTGGGGCGGCTCGGCTCTACCGCTACCAACTGGCCAATCAGTTTGCGCTGGTGGGGGCTAATCTGGGATACGATGCGGCTCCCTACTTCCTGTTGCGCATTCTGGAAACGATCGGCGGGGAGGCGTGGAGCGTAGAGGCCGAGACGATCCTGCCGGAAGCGCTGGTGGGGTTTGCCTCCACCCACGATGGCGGGGCGGAGGCGATGATCGACCGGGCGGAGGCGATGCTGGCGGTGCAGACGGTGGATGACGTATGACCCTTGATTTCTTTCGGCGGCCCCTGGCGATTCCCTTTCCCCGCTCCCTCTCTACCGCGCTGCGCGCGTACCGTCACGGGCAGATCGGCATCGAGGCGGCGGTGTATCGCGCGGGGTCGGTGGATTCGGTGCGGCAGCGACCGCTCAATATCCCGCTGGTGCAGGAGCTCCTGGCGAAGTCGGGCCTGGATATTCGCATCAACCGGCCGGTGGGGCAGGAGCTGTTCGAAAACCTGGAGCACCCGGACCGGGAGATCGCCGACTTTGCCGCTCAGACTCTCTCGCGTCTGGAAGAGCGGTACTACCGGGAGCTTCAGCGGCTGGAGCAACTGGAACCGCCGGAGCAGCTCAACCAGCAGCCCCGACGGACCTGGCTGGATCAGTTGAGCCGCAGATATATGGATTTCGCCGCGTTGCAGCGCTTCAATCGCACCATGGAGCGCTACTACCTGCGCAAATGTGTTCAGATGCTGGAAGGTGACCCCTACCTCCCGGACAACCTGTACCTGCGGCGGGTGCGGGCCCAGGTTCGTATGGGCGAACTGGAAGCCGCGCAGCAACAGCTGGATAACCGACGGTTCAGGGCCGACGAGGCGATTCGTCGGGAACGGCTGCTCCTCGAGGCGGAAATCGCCTACCTGCGCCGGGACCTGACTCGGGTACAGGAGCTCCTCGCCACCCTGCGGGCCTACGAGGACGCGGCCCAGGAATCTGCTGCCGCCGCCACCCACCGCCCCAGCGCCACCCGCCGCCGGGCGATTCCCTATGAGGTGTGGCTGTGACCCGGCCCGTGGTCTGCCTGCTGCTGGAGGGAACCTACCCCTACGTCCGGGGCGGCGTGTCCAGCTGGACCCACCAGCTCATTTCGAGCCTCCCGGAGGTGGACTTCTTTCTCTATACCCTCTCGCCCAAGGCGCATCAGACACCGGTCTATGAGCTCCCGGATAACGTGGTGGGATCCCGGGATGTGGTGATCATGCCCAACGGTTTCGAGTTGGTGGAGCCCGCGGCGGAACGGGTGCTCCCCGGCGAGGTGATGCAGGAGCGGATTCGCCGCCTTCGTTCGCTGTACCCCTCCGGTCGGGATGCGGCGGTGGACAGTATCCTCACCGAACTGGAAACGGTGATACACCTCCGGGCGCAGCGTGGATCCCGGTGGCGGGCAAACTTCAATGGAATCGTCCCCGGTTATGACGGGGGACCCTGGCTCCGAGCGTTCAGTAAGCTGTGGTCGGACATCATCGGAAACCACCTCAGCAATAATCCGTTTTACGGTATGGGTGAGTACTTCTGGACGTGGTACAACAGCCGGGTGACCCTGCTGCTCCTCCTCAATGAGGAGCTTCCCCCGGCGGACGTGTATCACTCATTGTGTACCGGGTACGCCGGGTTTCTCGCCGCCCGCGCTCGGGCGGAGACGGACCGACCGTTTCTGCTCACCGAACACGGCATCTATCACCGGGAGCGGATCATTGAGATTCAATCCACCTCGGAGCTGCGCGGGCACCAGCGTGACCAGTGGTCGGAGATGTTTCTGGCGCTGAGCCGCCTCTCCTACCGCAGCGCCGACCGGATTATTACCCTCTTTGATGCCAACCAGAAGCTCGAACTGGATATGGGCGCGCCCTCCTCCCGGGCCTCGGTGATTCCCAACGGCATCGACATCGAGCGGTTCTTTGGCGTGACGCGCACCCCCCGGCCGGGTGTTCATGTAGGGTTGGTGGGACGGGTGGTGCCGATCAAGGACATCAAGACCTTTCTGGTGGCGGCGCGCATCATATCCGAGACAGTGAGGGATGTGACGTTCTGGATGGTCGGTCCCACCGATGAATCCCCCGAATACTACGAAGAGTGTCGCGACATGGTGCACGCTTTCGGTCTCGACGATCAGGTGCACTTCACCGGGGCGGTGGATGTGCGAGAGTACTACGCGTTTCTCGACGTTCTGACCCTCACCAGTCTCAGTGAAGCGCAGCCTCTGGTTATCCTGGAGGCGGTCGCGGCGGGTATTCCCTGCGTTGCCACCCGGGTGGGGGATGTGCCGCAACTGCTCAACCATGATGATCGGCTCATCGCCGCGCCCAAAGATGCGGAAGGGATCGCCCGCCGGATCGCGCGGATCTGCACCCATCCGGAAGAGTACACCGACTGGGTGCGGGAGCGGCAGGAGGCGGTGCGCCGCCACTACGATCGCTCGGAGATCTTTCGCCGCTACGGCGAGCTGTACCGGGAGGCGGGCTGATGGCGGGCATCGGATTCGTCCTGGAGCGCATCGTGGAACGCCGCGGTATTCGGGGGCTTGCCCGGGTGGCGGTGGTGGGAGTTCTCGTAGTGGCCGGGCCGTGGCTCATCACCTCCGTGACGCTGGGGGTCGTGGGCGGGATCGCCGCGGCGCGCGGCATGGATCTCACGCTCTTTTTTGCGGTGACCATCTACGTCTTTGCCGGGAGCTTAGTGCTCACCAGCGGCTACCACTACCGGGTGACGCGCGTCACGGCGGATCTGTTGTATCAGAAGCGGTATGGGGTGATCCTCCAGTGGTTTCGACGGGCCGCGACGGTGAGCGCCGCCATCGGCGCGGCGCTGGGAATCGGAATCTCG
>CAZNRF010000315.1:0-4144 GCA_964575075.1 uncultured Spirochaeta sp.
GTGGGAATCCCGCGTTCGTTGCCTCCCGCATGGCACGAGCAGCTTCCGTCTCACGGCGGATTGCTTCGATAAGACGGCTTTCGGCGGTGGTCACCGCCTGCCCCGACGACCGGAGCTCGTCTTCCTGGACGGAAAACAAGAACGATAGAATCCAGATACCGGCTCCAAGCAGTACGAGTCCGGCGATATTGACGAGAACCGGAAACAGCGTACCTGACTTGAGCGGCGCGTAGGTGAATAGATCATCCGAGGCTTCAATACGGTTCTCACCGGCAACGCGCTCAATCTGGAGCATGATTTCCCGCTGGTCTTCAGCGGAGATTCCTGCAACCGGGTCCATATCGTGAAGCTCTCCCGCCATGTGCCCCTCCTCATGATATACGATCACCCACGCAGCCTTAATCTACCGCGTATTATGCAATTGGTAAGTATTTATTTGCAATTTTGTGGTAAATCTTGACTGATGCGCTTATATTTATTTCATGGTGCGGCGGTTTCGCGGGACTGGTACAATCCTTCTCGGGTTTCTGGTTGGTCTTGTGGCGCTCGTGCTTACCGGTTGTCCCTCGCCCGTTACGCCCATCGATTCCGCAACGCGGAGTTTTGATCTCGAGCCCCCGGCTGATCCATCCATAATCGCTCCAGCGCAGCCCACGTACGAAACCACAGGACTTATCTGGGCATGGGCAGGTGGCGGAGGGGGAGATGACGTATATCGCCACCGCATCAACGGGCAAGACTGGAATACGGTACGCGGCGTCACCAGTTTCACTCCCGAGGAAGAGCTCCTCCCGGGACGATACCTCTTTGAGGTTCAAGAGCGGGACGCCGCCGGCAATTGGTCAGCTTCGCGTCAGGCGGATACCACGATCCGGGTGCGCGAACCGGAGGTGAGAATCTTTAACGGACAGCCCTCCGCGAGCCCGGCGATTCAAACCAACACTCCGGACGCCGGCGACGGGCCATCGGAACCATCCGATCCCGCCTTCCTCAACGCCAATGAGCCGGGGGCCGATTGGAACATGCCGATCGATCAGTACGGATTGACCGGTACGTACAATGTCCGTCTGCAGCGCAGGCAGAACGATGGATGGGAAACGCTCACGGAGATCGCCGATACGGAGCTGACGCAGTGGCGCCCTGAGAATGCACTGGAAGACGGCTCATACCGGCTCGGCATCGCCGCGATCAGTCAGGGGGGTGCCGTCTCCTTGCGCACACCCGGCATATTTGTGATCGACACCGCACCGCCGGGATCCCCAACGGTCTCCGGACCGGCGGTTGTATCAAACGCAAGCGCGGGTCCGACAGCGTTTACGGCAACTCCGGTGGACGATGATACGGTGTCAGGCTTCGAGTGGGAGCTCTACGATACCGCCCCCTCCCTCGTGAGTTCCGGCACCGCAGCCTCCGCCGTGTTTCCCGTGGCGTTATCGAGCGCATCCGGTGGTCCCGGGCTGGGCTCGTATGAGCTCCGCGTGCGCCAGGTGGATGCCGCCGGTAATGTCGGTACCCCGTCTGCCCCCCGGGCCGTAGTGGTAGAGAATATCCCGCTCGTGGAGCGTGCTCCGGGTACCGATGAGCTCACCAACGACTCTACCCCCTCCTTTACCGTTACGGGAAACACAACCGGCGGCAGCGGGTCGAGCGACCTGGCCAACGGGTTCCAGTGGGTTATCGATGGTACACCGGTCACTCCCACGTTCAGCGCTCCCGAAGCGATGGAGACGCCCTTCGATGAGCCGTTGCCTACGCAATCGGACGGGACCTATGCCGTCGCGGTACGGCAGCAGCGCAATGATGGATCATGGACCGCCTCCTCCGCAGCGGTGTCGATTACGATCGATACCACTCCCCCCGCGCAATTGACGGGGGTGACAAGCGCGGATCTACAAGGGACCGCTCCTGATCAGTACGCAACCACCCAGACGCCCAAGTTCACCTGTGGAGGCGGGGAAGAAGCCGGAGCCACCATCCAATGCCCCACGGATGGCGGCAGTACGTGGTCCGAGGCCGGCACCGCGCCCCTCGGGTCGTTCACCCTCCCGACGCTTGCGGTGGCAAATGACTACGAGATCGCCTTCCGCCAGGTGGATGCGGCTGGAAACGTAGGTACTTCGTCAACGGCGATTACGGTAGACGTGGTGGACAGCGGTTCCAGCACCATCACCATCACGAACCCTGGTGTTCCAACCTTCTCGATCAGCCCCACCGACTTCACGCTTGATGTGGGTGGAGATGACGGCACGAATCCGCAAGATCAGACTATTACCATCACCACGGGCGAGACGATTACCGCCTACCAGTGGTTGATTAACGACTCCCTTGAGGGCATCGGCACCAGCTTCACGGTCTCTGCAGGAACAGCTGCCCCCGCGGCGCCGGTCACATTTGGGGCGAACACATTAACGCTGATCGTTACGATTGGTGGCCAGCAGTATAGCGACGACTTCTTCTTTACGGTGGTGGATAACTGATGGCACGAATACGGTATGGCTCCAGATCGAACCTCGCGGCGACGGTGATGGTGCTCGTGTTCACGCTCCTCCTCAGCGCGTGCATCAATCCGTTCTCCAGTAACGATGAAAGCAGCGCATCCGGTGGCGCGGGCAACGCCGGGAGCGGAGGAAGCAGCGGGGGCGGCGTCGGCTCCATTGTGATCAACCCTGATTCAGCGGTGGGAGCGCAGACGATCGCGCCGGATCTCGGCACGCTGAAAGATGCCGTTCTTCGTTTTGATGTCACCCTGACCAACACTGATCCCGGTACCTACGATGACATCACCGTGGAGTCCTATACCGAGGGGGATCCAATCAACGGCGTGCCGTACGGCACGTGGACCATTGAGGTGGATGCGTATTCCGACGCCACAGGCTCTACCTTGATCGGTACGGCTACGGTCACTGGATTCGTTGTGAATGCCGCCACCAATCCGGTAACGATGGAGCTCGTACCGCTTGGTTCCGGAAACGGAACGCTCAACTACACCCTCGATTTTACCGCCGCGACGGCGGTGGTGGATACCGCCACGGTAACACTGGATCCGTGGCCGACCGGCGGTGGTGACGAAATCACCCTCATTGCCGGCACCGACTACAACGCGGATTTCGCCACAAGCGAAACGATCGCAATCAACCGGACGCTGGCCGCCGGCACGTATGTGCTCCGAATCGAGCTCGCCGATAGTGGGGCAACCAATGGCGACGGCGAGCACGCCCCGATCGTGAAGATCGTGCAGATCTACGGCAACTTGAGCTCCACTGCCACCGATACGCTGCAGGCAGGGGATCTGCGGAGTTCGCCGGCGGCGCCGACCGATCTGGTGGTTGAGTTTACCGCGGAGAACACCTTCAACCTGTACTGGACTGATACCTCCAATACCGAACAGGGGTTCCGCATCTACGAAGATGACGGAATGGGCTCCCGCCAGCAATTAGGTGCAGACACCGCAGCGGGCGTCGAATTTGTGGCGGATCAGAACTCATGGTTTGGGACTCCGGTGGACTACTACACGATCGAGGTGGTCGCGTTCAACCAGTTCGGCGAGTCTGACCCACTGAGCTTCACCTTTCGGTTGCTCGAGGCGACTCAGTTCCCTGAGTTCCAGAACAGCCCCAATACCAACTCAACCACCTGGGCTGCTCCCACCAACCCCGGGCGAATCAACTGGTCCACCATGATCGTCGGAGGTGGAAGCGCGACGAATCTGTATCTGGACGCCGCGGACCTCTCAGATCCGAACGCCCTTCCCTCGCCAACGCCAATCGCGCCCATCGAGGGGCCCCCGTTCGATTTGAGTTCGATCGGCCCGTTCACTCCCGGTACCACCTACAACTGGCGGATGGAAACCGTCGGTGAAGCCGGTAACGAAGGCCGTGTCATTTATCCGGTGAATCAGTTTGCCGTCCGTGACGCGATTTACGTCGATACCGCGGGAGACGCGAACGGCGCCGGAACAATCGCTGATCCCGTCGCGTCGGTGGTAGATGCCGTGGCGCTCTCCGACCCCGGGGAGACCATTCGTGTCACGCAGGGCACCTACGATCAGGGGCCTGTCACAATCGTGCACGACCTGACGATTGAAGGTAGCTACGAAACGACGGCCTATACAGCACGGACGGCGAACGCTACGACGATACTCACC
>CAZNRF010000316.1:0-4122 GCA_964575075.1 uncultured Spirochaeta sp.
ACTTCCGGGGCTGGGGCTGGGGCTGGGGCTGAGGATGCCGATGCGTCGTTGCCGGTGCGGCCCAGGGTATACCTTCTGACCGCCCATCACCGGGATGACCAGACGGAAACCGTACTCTCTCGCATCGCGGACGGTCACCCCCCTACCGTGCCGCTGGCTATTCCAGCGCGACGAATCGTGGCGGAGGAGCCGGTTCAGGTGATCCTGGTGCGCCCGGCGCTGACGCTTGCGGGAAGCGAGCTGCGCGAGTGGGGCCGGCAGCGAGGTGTTCAGTGGATCGAAGACGCGACCAATCGGGATGTGAATTTCCGGCGGAACGCGCTGCGGCACCGGGTCGTACCGCCGTTGAGGGAGGTGCTGCCTGAAAGTAGTCGCATGATCGCGCGATTTGGAACCGATCATGACCGCCTGCTATCTGCGCTGCGCTCACTGATTCCCCCGTCCGCCACCGGGAGATGGACCTCCACCGAATGGTGCGTAGACCGACAATCGTTCTTATCATTACCGGACGCGGCACGTGAGCTTCTCCTGCGGGATGCCGCGTACCACGTGAGCGTTTTGGATAGGGTCGATGCCGGATTCATACGGGAGGTGCTGAGACGGTTGCCTCACACCGGAGGCAGCGGCGCCGGCATGAGGATTTGCGGAACGGGAATCGTCTGTTTTGCCGACGCTGAGACGATCACCGTGACCCGTGATATTGTCCCCCGGGGCCAAAGGGGTTATCTTTTCTCCGTGATCCCGGGAAGCGTAGTAACAGTTAGTGACGATGAGGATGGTGTCATTCCATTCGGGAATCCCGATTTGTCTACGCGAGAGACTGTATGTATTGCCGGGACTTCCATTACCTTTCCGGCGGTGTTTCGCGATCAGCGCAACGGAGACGTCATGGTATGGCAGGGGCGGGAGCGCCCGCTGTCGCAGGTAGCTCGGCGCGAACGCATTCCGCGGGCGCTACGCCCTGGAGCGGGAGTGGTGGAGAGTCCTGTCGGTATCGAAGCGGTGTTCTGGCGCGGAGGGCGATGGGCCGCGCGAGACGGCAGTACCTGGCAGAACGGGTGCACGAGTCCAAAACCGTCCGCGGTTATTTTTCGTATGCAAGGATGAATAGGAATAATGCTGAACAACGGTGACCGGGAGCCTCAGGGCGGGGGCAACAAGAATAACAACGATAATAACAATTTCAACTTCAATTTTCAGAACAACCGTTTTGCGCTTATCTTTTTGGTTGCGCTACTCGGCATGTTCGTGGTGATGCTGTTCTCGAACACCCAGCCCCAGGGGCGTGAAATACCGTACTCTCAATTCCTGGGATACCTTCAGGAGAACCAGGTTGAGTCGGTGAGCATTATTGACCAGTACGAGATCCAGGGGCAGTTGCGAACCTCCGCGGGAGAGTCGTCGGCATTTGTCACCAATATTCCCTATTTCGATGATCAGCTCATTCCGCAGCTCCGGGAACAGGGTGTGCGGTTTTCCGGTTCTCCCCGTCCGGTATCGCCCTTTCAGGTGATGCTGCAGTTGTTTCCATGGTTCATCGGCTTCTTTTTCATCTGGTTCATGTTTCGCCAAGTGCAGGGCAGCGGTAACCGGGCGTTTTCCTTTGGGAAGAGCAAAGCCAAGCGTTACATGGAAGAGGGCGTCAAGGTGACCTTTGGTGATGTCGCCGGGCAAAAGGAAGCCAAGTATGAGTTGGAGGAGATCGTTGAATTTCTGAAGAATCCACAAAAATTTACTAAGATAGGCGCCAAGATACCCAAAGGTGTGCTCCTCGTGGGAATGCCGGGTACCGGAAAGACGCTCCTGGCCAAGGCCAGCGCCGGCGAGGCGGGGGTATCGTTCTTTCATATGAGTGGGTCGGACTTCGTGGAGATGTTCGTTGGTGTCGGCGCAAGCCGAGTCCGGGACCTGTTTGAGCAGGGTCGAAAGAACGCCCCCTGCATCATTTTTATCGATGAGCTGGATGCGGTTGGCCGGACCCGTGGCGCCGGATACGGCGGCGGCCACGATGAGCGGGAACAGACGCTCAACCAGATGCTGGTCGAGATGGACGGTTTTGATACCAAGGACGGGGTAATCGTCCTGGCGGCTACCAACCGCCCGGACGTCCTTGACCCGGCGATCTTGCGCCCGGGGCGGTTTGACCGTCAGATTATGGTGGATATGCCGGACATGCCGGAGCGTCAGGAGATCCTGGCCGTTCACTGTAAAAAAATAAAGCTCGATCCGTCGGTAGATCTCAATACGGTAGCTCGGGCAACGCCCGGCTCCAGCGGGGCGGACCTGGCGAACCTCGTGAATGAGGCGGCCCTGTATGCCGCCCGGAAGAACAAAGACACGGTGCAGGCCGATGATTTTGAAGAGGCCCGGGACAAGATCCTCATGGGGGTCGCGCGAAAATCCAGAATTATCAATGATGAAGAGAAGCTAAAGACCGCCCGTCACGAAGCGGGTCACGCGCTGATGCACTACTATCTGAAGAACGCTGATCCGCTGCACAAAGTGACGATTATTCCTCGCGGTAGAGCTCTCGGTGTGGCGTTTTCGTTGCCGGAGCAGGATAGCTTCAGCAAAGGTTCAGGCTATCTCACCGACCGGATAAAGATCGCCTACGGAGGGTATCTCGCCGAGAAGATGTTCTATGATGAGACAACCACCGGCGTCCAGAACGATCTCAAACAAGCCACCGAGATGGCACGGCGAATGGTTACTGAGTGGGGTATGAGCCAGCTCGGGGCCATTTCCTTTGGTCAGGAGGATGAGCCGATCTTTATCGGCAAAGAGATCGCGTCTCACAAAGAATACTCCGAGGCTACCGCACAATCGATTGATGAGGAGATCGCACGGATTCTGAAAGACTGCTTTCAGGAGGCTGAGACGATCCTCTCGGATCATCGCGATCAGCTGGAAACGTTGGCGCAAGCCTTGGTGGAAAAGGAAACGCTCTCGGACCGGGAGATTCGTGAGATGCTCGGCTTTCCCGCGCGGCGACAACTCGACATGACGGGGGAGAAAACGATTGAAACTGATGAGGATTCTCACCGCGATACCGAACCTCCGGATATTACGGATGCGTCCGATGACGACGGCGACCACAACGCCGAAGACCGAGACGAGTAGATTCAGCGACTTCCGGACGTGGGGTCGTCTGGCCACGGTGTGCGTCCTCTTCGCGGCCGGCCTCCATACCGTCACGGGGCAATCCAACGTTGCGTTGTACCGTCAGTTGGCCGTGGACCTTTCCCGGCAGGCGGTCTCACTGCATGATGACGACGCAGCGCGCCGAGAACTCGCTCAGCGAGCCGCTGATCTTGATCCCACCCTGGCAGATCCCCTCGTTATTCTTTCCCGCTTTCTCCGGAACGAGCAGCAGTCCCAAGGGGAGCGGGAAGATCTGCTGCGGAGAGCACTCACCGCAGATTTCGCTGTTATTGATAGAACCGACGCGGTTACGGACCTGGCGGAGCTTCTCCTGCGACAAAACCGCTTTCAGGAGGCGTTGTCACTGCTGGATGCGGAGCACCGGGTGAACGATGAGGCGCCGATGGAACGGCTCATCGGGTACGTTGACCGCGCTGACCGGCCGAGGTTGGGGGACGAGCCCCCGGAGGACCTGAACCGGCTTGATCGATTGTATATGACCGCGCTCCTCGGTGGTGACGCGCGGTGGTTCGCAGGTCGCCTCATGCAGCGGCTTCGGAATCAGTTTCCGTTGGACCGTGAACTGGGTTTGGTGGATTGGCGGCGCAGCTCTCACCTT
This sequence comes from uncultured Spirochaeta sp., assembly GCA_964575075.1. Lineage (GTDB taxonomy): Bacteria > Spirochaetota > Spirochaetia > DSM-27196 > Alkalispirochaetaceae > Alkalispirochaeta. Next base: position 3,761 of record CAZNRF010000316.1, read on the forward strand.
TCCCTGGGCGTTCTCGAGTGGATTGACGCCATGGAACAGCTCACCGGAGATGTTTCGGCGGACATGTATCGGGAGCTTCTGCGGGCTCATCCCCCAGGCAGTCTCGTACCGCTGTTGGTGCGCCGTTACCGTGAGGCAGGCGGCGACGATCCGCTGGTCGCTGCAGTGGCGGCGATGCACGGCTCAGAGAATCAGCCCGAGGCTGACGCATTCCGCACCGATAAGATGATCTGGGAGCTCTTCTTCCAGCATCTCGGCTCAGAGGAGGTGCCGGAGTGGATCGAAGAGGCCATGAGTGAGATTCGTGAGGATGACCGGACTGTGCTCACCCGCGAGGCCGACCGGGACGGCTGCTGGGAGGA
>CAZNRF010000317.1:0-4101 GCA_964575075.1 uncultured Spirochaeta sp.
GTGCGGGTTACCCGTTGTGCGCTGGGCAGGGCGGGGTGGCAGAGAGGCCCAGGGTTGGGGGTTGGAGGGGGACCGGGAGTGGAGAGGGGTAACGCTGCCTCCGTTCGGCCGGGGGGGCCGACGATGACGCTGAAGATACTATGCGTCTTCTGGCTGCCGCTGGCGGTGATGTGGATCATCATGGGCATGGAGCAGCCGTCGCTCAACGCGATCATTGCGCGGTTGCCTGATGCGGCGGTGCATCTTGCGGCGTTTGAGGTGGCCTTTGGTCTGGCGCTGGTGATCGAGAGCCCGATCCTGCAGATGCTGTCCGCCGCCACCGCCCTCGTATTGGGTGCGCGCTCGTACCGCTCTATGGCGCGGTTTATGCACGTGTGGGCGGTGGTATTAACGGTAATACACGTGATCGCCAGCCGGGAGGTGGTGTTCACCTGGATCGCCGGTTCCGTACTGGGTGTTCCCGCCGATGTTCAGGGACCGGCGCGGACGGTATTTACCATTCTGATCCCCTTTGCGGCGATGGTGGGATATCGACGGTTGTGGCAGGGGGCTCTCATTCGCGCGGGGAAGACCAAGCTCGTAGCACGAACGATGATCCTCCGCCTGATTGCAACGATCGGCGGGCTGGCTACGGGTCTGGTGTGGCACCGCAACGCGCCGGAGACGGCGCTCCCGGGACACGTCGTGGGCGGTGCCTCGCTCATGCTGGGAATTGTGGTAGGAGCCGCCGCGGCGTGGTGGTACTTCCGGCGCCAGGTGTTTCATGAGCTTACTGAGGGGCCCCACGACGTGGTGAAGACGCCTCGCGAACTGGTGGCGTTTTATATCCCCCTCTCGCTGACCTCAATCATGACCCTCGTCTCGCGACCGGTGTTGGCATTTGGCATTAGTCGGTCGGTGCAACCGTTTCTGTCGCTGGCGGCGTGGCCGGTAGTGCAGAGCTTGATGTTCCTGTTTACCTCGATCGCGCTTTCCTATCAGGAAGCGGTAGTGGCAAAGATGGGCGAGACGCGGCACAACGAGGAAATTCTGCGACGATTCGGGTTGCTGCTCGGTGGGAGTCTCACGGTGCTCTTTTTCATTCTCGGTTACACCGGCGGCTCGGCAATTTGGTTTGATCGAATTGCCGGGCTGACGCCGGAGCTCATCGAGCTGGCGCGGCCGGCGATGATGATTCTCGTGCTCATGCCGTTTCTGGTGACCGGCCGGTCTTACTTCAGCGGCATTCTCGTGTCCCGGGATCGTACCGACCTTCTGGGGATGTCGGTGTTGGCCAACACCGTGGTCCTGTTGACGCTGGTAATCACACTGCCCCGGTTTACCGATATTCCCGGCACCAGCGTTGCGGCGATCGCCTTTGCCGGGGCCAACGCCGCACAGCTTACGGTCTTGGTGTATGGGGACTCCAGAGAGCGGTCACTGCGCAAGTGATCGCTTATGGAACCGCACCACCATGTGCACAACCGCTTCCCCGCTGCCGACGTTCTCGATATCGTGATCTACATCGCACTGGTAGCGGATAAAGTCCCCCTCTTCCAGGGTTGCATCACGGTTGCCCGCCCGGACGCGAATCGCCCCGTTGATCACCGTGAGAAACTCTTCGGTGTGGGGAAAATGCGGTCCCGAGCGCAGGGCACCCTTCGGCGAGAAGGTGAGAAGGTACATCTCCAGGTCTTCAACCAACTGAATCGGCGTCAAAACCCGAATGTGAAGGCCGTCTTCGTCGGTATCGAGGACGGTGATGCTGTCCCGCCGGGTAAGGTGAAACTTGCGCACCGGTCCCTCACTGCCCTCGAGGAGTCCGTTTATTTCCACGTTGAGGCCCTGAGAGATCTTCCACACCGTAGCTACCGTAGGATTCACTTTTTCCGCCTCGATCTGTGAGAGCATCGCCTTGGAGACGCCGCTGCGTTCCGCCAGCACGTCCAGGGTGAGCCCGTTTTCACGCCGGAGGCGCCGAATGTTCGCTCCGATGAGCGGTGGGGTTTGTGAAGTGTCCATGCATCATCTCCGCGTGTGACAATTTGGTTTTGACAGCGTGGGCTGTCCACAATACACTATACTGAACATGAAGTTTGATATAGTGTACGGCGTGAGCAGAGGAAGGTCAAGATGAATCGGATTCTCATCACCGGAGCGTTGGGCCAACTGGGCAGCGAAATAGCTGAGGCCCTCCGCGGTGACTACGGAGCGGCAGAGGTGATATGCACCGACATTCGCCCGGAGCCGGACGGGGCCGGTGACGCCGCCGGACGGTTCTACCAGTTGGACGCCCGAGACGGAAAACGCCTGGGTGAACTCGTTCACACCCATCGGATCGACACGATCTACCATCTGGCTGCGCTTCTTTCCGCAACTGCCGAAGCCAGGCCGCAGGACGCGTGGGATCTCAATATGAACGGACTCATGACCGTTCTGGAGGTTGCCCGAAGTGCGGGGTGTGCGGTGTTTACGCCCAGCTCGATCGGTTCGTTTGGACCGTCGACCCCCAAAGACTGGACGCCGCAGGACACGTTGCAGCGGCCCACCTCGATGTACGGCATCACCAAAGTGGCTGGTGAGTTGCTCTGCGATTACTACCATCACAAGTTTGGCGTTGATGCTCGGGGGCTGCGCTACCCCGGACTCATTTCCAATCGAACGCTGCCTGGAGGCGGAACCACCGACTACGCGGTGGATATCTTCTACGAAGCGGTTCGAACCGGCAGATATACCAGTTTCTTGAAGGGCGACACCTATCTGGACATGATGTACATGCCCGATGCGGTCCATGCCGCCATCGCCCTCATGGATGCTGATCCCGCCCGTCTCCGTCACCGGAACGCCTTCAACGTAACCGCGATGAGTTTCTGCCCTGAGGACCTGGCGGCCTATATCAGGCGCTATATTCCCGCCTTTGAAATCGACTATCACGTAGATCCGGTGCGGCAGGCGATCGCAAACTCCTGGCCAAACAATCTGGAGGATTACGCTGCCCGGGTTGAGTGGGGCTGGGAGCCGCGATACGATTTGGATCGAATGACCCGGGATATGCTCAGTACGTTGTCGCAACGGTTGGAGGATGCAAGCTATGTATGGATCGATTCAGAATGAGCTAAAGCAGGCACTGCAGGAGCTGGAAGAGCAGGGGCTGTACAAACACGAGCGGATTCTTACCTCTCCTCAGGACGCCGAGATCACGGTGCGCGTTCCGTCCGGTGACGATCCCGGCGAGGGCACCCCAGCCTCCGAAGGTGAGCGCGTTCTCAATTTTTGCGCCAATAACTATCTCGGCCTGGCAAACCACCCGGAGCTGCGGGAGGCTGCTAAGACCGCGGTGGATAGATGGGGGTTTGGCTACGCATCGGTCCGCTTCATCTGTGGTACCAGCGAGCTCCATCGCACGCTGGAAGAGCGGATGAGCGCGTTTCTGGGCACCGACGACACGATTCTGTACGCCGCCGCCTTTGACGCCAACGGCGGGGTGTTTGAGCCCCTCCTGGGACCTGATGATGCGATCGTTTCGGATGAGTTGAACCACGCCTCTATTATCGACGGCGTGCGCCTCTGTAAAGCCGCGCGCTATCGCTACCGGCATGCTGATACGGATAGCCTCCGGGAGCAACTTGCGGCAGCGCGGGACGCAGGAGTTCGTCACATAATCATCGCCACCGATGGGGTGTTTTCCATGGACGGTGATATCGCGCCGCTCCCCGGTATCGTGAATTTGGCCGAAGAGTATGAGGCGCTGGTGATGGTGGATGACTGTCATGCCACCGGCTATCTCGGGCCCCATGGTCGGGGGACGGCGGACTATTTTGGTCTTACCGGCAAGATCGATATCATCACCACCACCTTCGGGAAGGCCCTCGGCGGTGCCTCCGGCGGGTGCGTCAGCGGGCGGAAAGAGATTATCGAAATGCTGCGCCAACGCTCACGGCCGTATCTGTTCAGCAATACCCTGGCTCCCGGGATCGCCGGAGCCACAATCCGCGCCCTGGAATTGGTGGATCAAGAGCCTCAGCGATTGGAGCTACCCCGCACCCACGCGGCGGCGTTCTCCGCCACGCTGCGTGAGGCGGGCCTGGACGTCCTTCCCACTGAGACCGCGATCGTTCCGGG
>CAZNRF010000318.1:0-4055 GCA_964575075.1 uncultured Spirochaeta sp.
CCGGTTGCGGTTCCTTCACCTTAACGACCATCTCGCTGGCCTTCCAGATCTCTTCGGCGGTATCGCACACGATAGCGCCCGCCTCTCGGTACTCCTCATCTTCGTAACCGGCGTCGATGCCGCTGGCCTTCTGCACCCGGACGGTGTGGCCGGCAGTGACATAGGCCCGCACACAGTTGGGTGTGAGCCCTACTCGATACTCGTGGCGCTTGATTTCTTTAACGGATCCGATTTGCATAGAAAACCTCCGTGATTTTGGTGGTAATACTTAAGCGTCCCACGATTTTCGTTTTCCGTCAAACTTTTTTAGCGATATTCGCACCGAGGACCTCGTTTTCGATAAATTTCTAACGATTATTTCAGACATATTTTGAATATGTTTTGAGCGTGACAAAACTCTCTGTTCGTTCGATACCTTCAACCTGGGACAGCTCGTTAATCAGGAAGTCTACCAGCCCGCGGTGCGAATCCAGGAGCAATTCCACGATGAGATCAAATCGACCGGAGGTAATTGATACTGAGAGCACGTAGTCCAAGCCGGCAATCTCTTCAGCCTTTTTATCCAGGAGGCGCGTCTCCGCCACATTGGCCCCCAACCATACCACCTGCCGATTTGCCAGAATGTCGGGATTAATCAGTCCCCGGAGAGAAAGAATGCCATCTTCCCGGAGTCGCTTGATCCTCTGACGGATCATGCTCTCCGAGACACCCAGTTCTTTCGCCACGGCGCTATTGGAAATTGTACCCGACCTGAGGAGTTCAATGATCGCCCAGTCCCGTGCGTCCAACTCGTGGATCTTCTCCGGCATAGCCACTACGTACCTTTTTTAGACGGGGGTGTGTCGATATTCGTGTTGCGTCCGTCCTGCATCTATTATGAAACGGTATGAATCCACGTCAAGTTGAATTTTTGAACGAAGCTGATGAGTTGGCCTATCGGGGTATCAGGATGAGTCGCGCCTCCCGGCTTTGCTCGCGTTCTGCCGCAGCCGCTTTCGTTGATATTATCCGCGGAGCGTGATACTCACTTATGTACCGCCCGATGTGCGGTGCCTGGAGGAACGATGTATCGAACTCTAGTGCTTCTTGGAGCACTCGCGATAATGGCGGTACCGTACGTATCAGCACAAACAGCGACCGGGCCGTATGTTGCGGGCGAACTTGGCATAGGTCTTCAGACGGATGATCTCGTGGACGGCGCCGCACTGGGTGGATCGCTGGGATATCGGTTCCCGGGAGGTCTCCTCATCGTCGGCACCTACCTATTTGCAGGAACCGATTACTACTACTTCGAGGCGGGCCCCGGCTGGCAGCAAGCCCCCTCGTGGGGGGAGGTACCCAGCGGAGGCAGCAGCGGTGACTGGCTCTTCTACCGCCAACGCCATGTCATCGGGATTGCCGCAGGTCTATCCGGGAGCGTGGGGCCGGTGGGGATCTTCGGCACCGGGGGCTTGTTGCTCAACGCGCTGAGCCTCTCCGATGCGGAGGAGTATTATCCCGAGTTCTCGGAAGCGGCTGAGCAATCCAGTATCGCCTCCGGCCGGGTCCTTGCTACCACAGCCGTTCGGGCCGGCGTCAGTTATCCGGCCCAAGGCGCGTTTGCGGGAACCCTCTCGTATCTGGTCAATTTCGACCGAATCGACGACACAACGACCACTTCGTACTTCCGTCGTAATAGCCTGATCATCCTGGGATTCTCGTTCCAGGCGGGAAGCCGATGATGGTATACCGAGCAAAACGCCGGCACGGCACCCAAAGCGGCATGGTGCGCATGGGAGCAGCAGCCATCTTACTGCTCATAGTTCTCGTCTCCTGTGACACTCCCCTGGATGTCATCACCGATAGCGATCGCGCTACAAATGTGTCCGCCACCGATGGTGAGTTCGGCGATCGGATCGAAATCACCTGGACCGCACCGGATCTATCTGAATCGACTGAGGATGAGGATGAGGATGAGGAGGTAACCATCAATGGCTACGACATTCTTCGCGCGAGCCCGAGCGGCGGCGAGACGATACTCAACGGGAATTTAGTAGATGCCGGTGCCACGTCATACGTGGATAGCGGTCTCGCGCTGCAGCAGGGTGTGCCCTACGAGTACCGGGTTCGAGTGATCTTTTCCAACGGAGACGTGGGCGTGTCACTTGCCGATACCGGCTACGCTATCAGCGCCCGGGATATTCCGGTGGGAAGCCGTCTCCGCCTGTACGAGCGCGACTACGATACGGCTACCGCCCTGTCGAGCGCAAACGGGAAGGTTTGGTTTCAGTTTCCGGTCCAGGCGGGATGGCGGTACGAGATTGAGACGGTCCCGGGTGACTCATCGCCGGCAACCGAGGTCAGACTCCTATCGGAGAGAAAATTGGAGCCCGCACCGAAAGAATCTTCCGACGCGGGCTCAATCTTTACCGCCATTCGCGGCGGCCTTCATTATGTGGAACTTTCCGGTGGAACGGGGACGATTTCCATCCGGTATCTCGGCGCCGAGTGACCGGCGCCGACCCCGCTTGCCCGCTTAGCGCAACGAAGGCTGCAGGAAGCGGGAAAACCAACGAGCGAGGCCAGTGCCGTAGTGTGACGCGAAGTCATGGGCAGCCTCCTCCGGGGTGATGTCGGGATAGCGCTCTTTCAGAAAGTGCCAGTGGGTGGAGATTGCCAGGTAGAGTTGTCCATCCGTCTTGTCGGGAAACGCCTGACGGACTTCCCAGCTATCGATAATCCGACTCAAGGGCGTATAGACGTTCTCAAACCAGGAAAAAACAGCGTTGTCCCAGGAAACGGTCCAGCCGATCTGCTGATTGATGAAATACTTGTGCGTTTCTATATGATCGGCGAGCTCCTCCCATTCGCGCTCATCGCGTAGGGTGAAACCGGTGCTTCGAAGCATATCTTTCAAGGTCTGCACGGCGGGATCGCCGGCGGCCTGAGCTGTTCGGGTTGTAGTTGTGGTCTGTGTGGTATTCATGGTTATTGCCTCCGTGATTGCAACATAACAAATTTCACGGGCAGGATCAAATTTTTACTTGACAAATCCCGGATTTGCCCCATTTCCGATTACATGCGTGATCAGCTACTCAGAGATCGCTGAACGCAGTGGACTCACGTACAATCATCTGTCCGGAAACAGTAACCGTTCGCGCCGGGGCTTGAGGGTTACTCAGGCGCCACAACATCGCTTCCACGGCGAGATTCCCAATCTCCTGAACCGGCTGGTGCAGCGTCGTAAGCGGCACTTTCAGCATGCTCGCGTACCGAATGTCGTCGAAACCGACTATGGCCATGTCATCGGGAATCACCACCCCCAACGTCTCAAGCCGTGGCATAAGAGCTGCAGCGGTCTCGTCGTTTCCGCAGATCACGTGACGGGCGCCCGTTCCCACAACCTCCTCGCGCACGAACCGGTCATCTTCAGGGTTTCCCAGATGTATCCACTCATCACGAGGCGTAATGCCGTAGTCCAGAAGCGCCGAGCGGTACCCCCGAAGACGAATAGAAATCGTGTACGCGGAGTACGGTCGGGCGAGAAAATCTACTCGAGTGACCCCGTGGCGCAAATAGTGTTCCGTCACCAGATAACCACTCCGAAAGTTGTCAATTCCAACGAGATCGTAGTGACTCCGATGTGGAAATGGTACGTAATCAGAGTCAATCAATACGACAGGAATACCCGCTTCTTCCAAGATGGCGACGAGGCGCCGATTGATAGCATCAAAGGACGGACTCAACTCCAGCGGCTCAAAGAACACACCCGCTACCTGATTTTCGACGTACCGCCGTGCCACATCCACCAGCACGTGCGCCGCCTCCTCCGTCCGAATGTGGCTTCCGCTCCACAGAAGGGAGAAGTTATTAGCCTCCGCCCGAGCAGCGATCTGAGCACAGATCGGTTCGAAAATTTCACCCTTTCCCAGGCCCGGTATGAGCAGCCCAAACAATTGACTTAAATTGCGTGCAGGCGCGACAGGCTCAACGTAGCTGCCCGACCCCGCCCGGCGTGTGATGACACCTTCGGCCTGAAGGGCATTGAGGGCACGAATGACGGTCGGTCGGGATAC
>CAZNRF010000319.1:0-2573 GCA_964575075.1 uncultured Spirochaeta sp.
GGTCCCGGTGAGGAGGGCGGTGAAGCAAACGGCGGTATCAGTATGATGGGCGGCGTTGCCGCAGTGGTCGGCACGGTTGTTCTGGCGCTTATGATGTATTTACGCCTCTCCCTGCCGCTGGTTGGCGACACCTCCCGGCGGCTGCCGTTTATCATTGCGGCGGTGCTGATCGTGGGTGCGGCGGTACTTCTTCGGCTCACGGTGCGGGAGAAGGTTCTCCCCGATAGCCCCGAGAAGCGAACCCCGGTGCTTACTTCGATTCGATCTATCTTTACCCAGACGGACAAATCAGCGGTCTACATCCTGCTGGGGCTCTTTCTGTGGTTCTCTGCGTACTGGGGGATTCGGCCCTTTATGACGCTGTACGTGATCGAATATCTGGGACTCAGTGAGGGAATTGCCGGGCTCTCCACCGGCATGGTGGCGATCGCCTATCTGGTCTTTGCCGTACCCAGTGGCATCCTGGCGCACCGAATCGGCCGCAAGCGCACGATCCGCCTGGCGCTGATGGGGATGGCGGTGCTGACCGTACTCATGTTTTCCCACCAGTGGTGGACGATTCGCATCGGTGCGTCATCAACCGTGGCGGTGGGGACGTTTTGGACGCTCCTGTTTCTCTTCGGCGCCTGCTGGGGGGCGGCCAACACCAACAGTTTTCCCATGCTCTGGCAGATGGCGGACCTGGACACGATGGGGGCCTATACCGGCGTGTACTACGTGTTTTCTCAGGCGGCGGCGATCGTTACCCCCCCGTTGACGGGTGTCATTGTGGATCTCACGGGATTCCGGTCGATCTTCCTGGTGTCTGCGGTGGCGATGGTGGCGTCGTTCCTGGTGATTGGTCGTGTTCAGGGCGGTGAGACCGACAGCATTACAAATCTGTAACAATTCCGCAACGTTCGGGCAATAGTGGTGGGTAACACTGAGGTTCTCATGGGAGGGACACAGTGGCTGAACAGAATGAGAGCATACGGATCACGGCTTCCGACAGCGACCTGACGATCGTTATCGATGGATGGCCAACCGAATTCTCCTTTGATGCGGCTTCGTCACTCACACCGTTGAGCGATAGTTTGCCCATGGATTTTCTGCAGCTTACTCCCTCTGAGCGGTCGGCGGAGTTCGTGATTACGTTTGAGTTTGACACCTCCCACATCGATGGGCCGGAGCGGCGCAAGCTCCAATTGTTGGATGCTCACGTCCGGAACGTTTCGGTTCGGTTGAGGGACGACGGCTACGTGCTGGAGGGTGAGCTCACCGGATGGGTGGGCTACACTTCCGCCGCTGCGCAGGCGCGATCCAGCTGAGCGGCGGTCATATTTGGAGTGGAGGCGCCGGCCGGTTGGCGAACGGTGTACATGCGAGAATTGCGATCGCGATGACACCGGTGAGGAGAGACGCGGCGCCGTAGCCGCCAAAGGTATCAAGGGCCAGGCTGAACAGATACGGTCCCACGGCGGAGCCCGCCACGGTCCAGCCCATGGCGAATCCGGAAATACTCCCCAGATGGACGGTGCCGTAAAAGCGTGGCCACGGAACGTTGAGTACGATGCCGAACATTCCGCTGTTGATGCCGTTGCCGATAATCAGCCAGAGAACTGTTGCCGGCGTGGAGAGAAACAACACTGCGGTGGTGCTTATCAGTATGCCCGCACCCTGAATCATCACCAGATACTTTAGCTTAATGTGATCACTGATCCAGCCTCCCAGGAGGTTGAGCGCCAGGGCGATTACAGATGACGGCAGGAAAATCGCCACCGCCTGGGCTCGGTTCATACCAGCCTCATCAAACACGGAGACGATATTGAAGGTGAGCCCGGTGAAGTACATTGCCGCCAACGTGGTAATCCCCACGAATACCCAGAACGTGAGGGTCCGTTGTGCCTCGCGCAGTGAAAACTGCGCGCTGGGGGTGGCCTCCGGCGCTTCCCGTTTGCGTGCCCGCTGCGTGCCGCCGTCGGGCAGAAGACCACACTCCTGAGGATTATCTCGGGCGAGCAGGAAAAACGCCGCCGCGAAGGGAACACCCACGATGATTCCCATAATCCGCCACGCCTGTTGCCATCCGTAGGAGCCGATCATCGCGTTAAAAATGACCGGTGATGAGGAGAACCCCACCGTTGTGGCCACTCCCACCAGGGCGTTGGCCAGTCCGCGGCGCTGCTCAAACCACTTGAGTACCATATTGCGCGCAACGAGGGCCAGCACTCCCTGTCCGAAGAAACGCAGGAGGAAGAATCCCAGCGAAAGAATGACAAACGCCACGGGCACCGCCGGCAATACCGGCATGATGCTCCCCACGAATGCAACCGTCTCGGGAACAAGTGACAGCATTACCAGGACAAGACCGAGGGCTACCGTCACCACCGTTCCCACCAGCCGTGCCCCGTGGACGTCGTACGCTCGTCCGGCGCGGGAGAGCGTCAGCGAGCTGGCGAGCGTACCGATGAGGTAGGCGAGACTGAGGTTGGTTCGGGGGATGTCCAAGTCGCGGCTGAGAAAGTCAGTAAACGGTGATACGCCCACCGTCTGGCCGGGGGCGTTGTCGTGCGCGATGGTGCCCACGAGCTGGA
>CAZNRF010000319.1:2583-4050 GCA_964575075.1 uncultured Spirochaeta sp.
GGAGGGCCCATGGAAAGGATAACCCAGCAATAGAAGAACGGTGTGGAGGATGGGGAAAACGGGAATCGTGGCGGTAAATGCATAGTTGGTGTGGTGTGCTCCGGCGGGCACTATAGCACTAGACGGTGCCATAGGTAAGCCGCCGCCATACCCATTCCAGCGGCCCATACCGGTGGCGGGTGAGCCACAGGGCACTTGCCGGGATCTGCAGCGCGTACAGTGCAACCGATAGGAGAAACCCGGTTACCAGACTGGTTGAACCAAACATTCCCGCGCCATAGCCATATGCCAGAGTGCTCATTACCACAGAGTGGGTGATGTAGTTTGTGAGCGCCATACGGCCCACCGGGGCCAGGGGCTGCAAGACGCGGGCACCAGCTCCGGTTCTACTGAGCAAAACGATTCCCGAAATATAGGAGAGGGACAGTAGAACGCTCCCGACTCCCAGTGCGGAGACTTGGGCTAACTCCAGCATGGTAAAGATCTCGATTCCAAGTTTGTTCTGCTCAAACCCCGTAGCGCCTACAAATACGTTGAGCACCAGTCCGATAGGGAGGGCCCACGCCAGCAGGCGACGAAAGAATCCGAGGTTCCCCGCGACATCCGAGAACCAGCCCTTTTTCCCAGCCCGCAACCCCAGGAGGAACATTCCCATTACACTGGGCGCCATAAACAACATCGTAGAGGAAATGAGGTTGAAAAACTCCGAGAAGCGGTACTGCGTCACCGTCCACCATGATCCGCTCTGGTACGCGGCGGTCGCGGTAGCGATCTCCGCACGAATCTCATCCTGGGCTTCAGCGAATGCTGCCTGTACCTGCTCGTAGGCTCCGGTTTCCGCCGGCGCGGCCCGGGCCAGTTCCACCAGTCCCGCCGACAGCGCTATAAACGCCACCGGGAGGATCAGAAACACAAGAGCCCAGACCAGAAGCGTTTTGGGTGAACGATTACGAAACAGTATCACCGTTAGAAACCCAATGACGGCGTACATCAACAGAATATCTCCCGTCCATAAAAACACGCCGTGGATCACGCCGAATCCTGCCAGCACGAGGAGGCGTTTGAGGTACAGTGTGAGAAACGGTACCTCCTTGGCTCGGGCGCGAGACATCTGAATCGCCATACCCAGACCGAACAGAAACGAAAAGAGCGTGTAGAACTTTGAGACGAAGAAGGTATTGGTGATGAACTTGACCACGTGCTCCCCCGTGGTGGAATCGGCGGTGGTCATGGGGGCATACCAGGGGTTGAAGAAGTACAGTACGTTCACCACAAGAATTCCGAAGATCGCCACTCCTCGCAGTACATCGATTACCTGGATACGCTCCTGGGATGTCACCGGACTCATTTCGTGGGTGTTCATATGGCCTCCAGTCGGAGTCTATCAGAGCCCATGGGAGGTACGTCAGTCGATGCGTCCTTCTGTGGCGCTCGCCCTTCTGCGGTACCGTTTCTTACGGTACAATG
>CAZNRF010000320.1:0-4022 GCA_964575075.1 uncultured Spirochaeta sp.
TGGAACGAGCCGTTTCCCCGGCGCAGGCGGCAAGATAGAGATTTGCCAGGAGTACCTGAGTCTCCGGCGCGTCGGGATCGTCCAATTCAGCGTCCTCGTAGGCAGCGATCGCCTCTTCCGGGTCTCCCAGCGACATGGCAAGACTAATCGATTCGTAGGCCTCTTCGGTGGGGTCGATCGCGGGGTCCTCTTCGGGCTGCGCGTCTTCCGGTTGAGGGGGCTCGGGTGCCCGCTCCGGCGGAGTCGAACACGCCACGATGAAGACCGCAAGCGTCAAAACGACGAGAAACATTCGCATAGGGCGGGAGTATAACAGATGGAATCGGGTTGGGCTACAAAATGAAAACGGCCCGGGAAACTCCCGAGCCGTACTGGACGCTGTCCGTTACTGGTACAACGGAACCGCGAAATCAACCGCTGAACGCGCTCCAAAACCAGCGCTGTTTCTCGAATCCCCGCAGCATCTCAACACCGAAGTCGGCGGTACCTTCATCGTTGTGTTCACCGGCGGTGGAAATCAGCTCCCGAACGGCGTTAATCTGGTGCTCCAAGTCCTTGAGTACCAGCTGGGCCGCCTCATCGGCGTCGTACTTGCGGCTGGGGAGTTCTTCTAGAGAGCTCATCTCCAGATACTCCTTGAACGTGGTGGCCGGACGATTGCCGAGGCTCAGAATGCGCTCCGCCACCTCATCAATGTGCTCCGCAATCGCGTCGTACATCGTTTCTAGTTCCCGGTGGACGGTGAAAAACTGCTTGCCTTCCAGGTTCCAGTGCAGGGCATGAAGGTGTCCGTAAATCACGTGGTAATCGGCGAGCAATGTATTCAGTTTCTTGGTGACCGCTTCCGTGGCGGCTTTATCCAAATCAACGTTTGTCATCATAGGTTATCTCCTTCCAAGTATCTCTTACTGAGAGTATAACAAAGAACTGTGGAATCGGCAAGTTATTCAGAATGATTCCTAATAATAATCGTATCGATCTTTGCTCTCGCTTCGGCACGGCTTGCCTTAGTAATGTACTCATGATATATTTCAGTTAGTTGAACCAAACTTTTTTCGGAGATCATTATGAATAGTGACACCGTCACCTACAGCGAGATTGAGGGGATAATCGCCCGCCGACACTTTTCTTCAGCTATTACCGTCCTGTCGGGGATGGTGTTGGATAATCCCACCGACCCCCGGGGATGGTCGTTGTTGGGCCAAAGCTACACGGAAGCCGGTCACCAGCAGGCGGCGGTGGCGGCGCTCATGCGTGCGGTGCTGCTGGACGATGAGAGCCCGGCCACGTGCGAGGCGTTGGGGGTCGCATGGTTACGTCAGGGGGAGTTTGACACCTCCCGGGAATGGCTCCATCGCGGCCTGACGGCGTGCGGGACCGAGACGTCAGAATGTTCGGCCCAACAGCGCGGTTCGATTTTGCGCAACATCGCCATGGGCCTCATCATGGAGCAGCGATACAATGAGGCGCAATTTCTCCTGGAAGAAGCGGTGGACGCCAGTCCGCAGGACATACTCACTTTGCACGCTCTGTCCGCACAGTACATCAACGACGAGCGCTATGAAGACGCCTCACCCCTCATTGACCGCATTCTCTCTCAGCCGGAGCTTCCGGCATGGCTCAAGGAAGCCGCAGAACACCGCCGAAATATCATCGCCGGCAACGCGTAGTGATTCAGGATTTTTTTATCGATATTATTGACACGAATACCGTCGCTGGATACACTTGTTCCTACGGGGTGGGCCCCTTCGGGGGCTTCCCGTACTTCGGTCCTTCACGTTTTGCGTGCCGTTATAACCAGCAGCTACGGTAGTCGCGGAGAAAACCCTCCATCGAACGCGAGTCCTCTCCAAGAATCGATGGCAAGTCATTTGTTACCTGCCGCGATAATCCAAGACGAATGGTAAGATACAACCGCGCCACCAGGCGGGCGTACGACGTCTCCCACCCGCGGTCTAGGGCGGCGCGAATAAACGCAAAGTATCCGGGTGCCGCATATTCTATCGGCCGGCCCAACTCTTCGGACATCATGGCCGCCACCTGGCTATGGGTGATCGCCCGCGGACCGGTCACATCGTGTCCCACGCACGCCCGGCGGGAACGCCCACCCAGGGCAACCTCGCCGGTGAGGAGCCGCGCCGCCGCTACGCCGATATCGCGGGCGTCCACAAAGCTTGCCGCTCCGTTTCCCGCCGGTACCACAATCCTGCGCTCTTCGCGAATCCAGTCACCCAGCGGGGACACCAGGTTCTGCATAAAGAACCCCGCCCGGAGGAAATCTGCCGTAAACCCCAGGCGCATGATCTCCCGTTCGATCTTGTGATGAGGGATCATCGGTATGCGGTGCGCCCCGAGTACGGATAGGAACACGATGTGGGCCACCCCCGCGGCGCGAGCCGACTCCAGCAGCGGCACGATATGACGCCGGACATCGCTGATCGCCGGCGGGCGTACCAGAAACATCGCGTCCACATCGGCCCAGAAATCGGCCGTGGGAATGTCCCGCTGGAGATCGAGACGGTACCATTCCGCCTGGGGAAACTGGTGGCGGTATTTTTCCGGGTCTCGGGACTGTACACGCACCCGTTTACCCCGGACGAGGAGCTCCTGAACACAGGCGGATCCCACCTGGCCGGTGCCGCCGATCACTACGTATGCCATGACGGCAGCATATTGACGCAGCGGGTGCAATGTCAATATAGTTAGCACTACGAACTATTATGATGACCAGGTACACTCCCCCACCGCAGCGGGACCCGCCGTTGTCGGAACTCTTATTGGAAACCTCGCCGGCGTTCATGGATTTCGTGATCAGCTACCTCAGACACCACTCGCCGATCGACAACGGGACGCACTTTGCCCTGTTGCGGGCGCTACATGAATCGCCCCGGGCACTCCACGAGCTGGCCACGCTGCATTCGGTGCGCATGCCCACCATGTCCCGGACGGTGGCCACCCTCGAGCAGCGCGGATGGGTTACTCGGACCCGCTCGGAACACGACCGACGCTCGATCACCGTTGCAATAACCGCCACCGGCACTTCGGTTCTGGAAACGGTACGATCGATGGCCCGTGCCCGGGTCGAAGAACTCCTGAAGCAACTCACCTCGGAAGAACAGGAGGCCCTGGGCGTCGGCCTTAGGGCCCTACACCGGGCGATCGCCTCCCACCCTTCGGCATCACCACAAGGAACCTCATGCCCAGACCCTCAATGACCCACGATCCCGTGGCACCCACCCTGTTTCGTCTCGTCCTGCCGATGATTCCCGGTACGATGAGCATCGTTCTGTTCAATCTGGTGGACACCTATTTTGTCGGCCGGCTTGGTGCCCTCCCGCTGGCGGCGATGAGCTTTTCCTTTCCGGTGGTACTCATCTCCGGAGGCCTTGCTATGGGCATGGGAATCGGCACCTCCGCCCGCGTCTCTCACGAGCTGGGCGCCGGCAACCGGGCGGTCGCTGCCGAGATTGCCACCCGGGCGCACCTGCTGGCGTTCACCCTTACCATGGCGCTGGCGGTTACCGGCCTGCTGTTCATCGATCCCCTCTTTCGCGTGATGGGAGCCGATGCCACAACGCTTCCCTTGATCCGGGAGTACATGGTGGTGTGGTTTGTGGGACTGCCGTTTGTGGTGCTGCCGTTGATCGGCATGAACGTGCTCCAATCCACCGGTGACACCACGATTCCCGGAATGGTGCTGACATCCACGGTGCTACTCAATATCGCCCTGGACCCCCTGCTCATCTTCGGAGTGGGTCCGTTTCCGGAAATGGGGATCGCCGGAGCCGCCTGGGCCACCGTGATCGCCCGCGGGTCCAGTTTCATCATCATCTTCGCGGTGATCGGCCTTCGGGAGCGTCTCATTACACGCCGCCTGGGTTCGTGGCGCGAGGTCGCCACCACCTGGGGCCGGATTCTCAAGATCGGAGTCCCCGCGGCAGGGGCCAATATCCTGCTGCCGATCTCAATGGGTGTGGTGACCCGCATGGTTTCGCAGTTCGGCACAGCGGCGGTGGCGGGGT
>CAZNRF010000321.1:0-2244 GCA_964575075.1 uncultured Spirochaeta sp.
CCTCCTACCTACGATACCCCGGAAGATATCACGGTATCGTTCCGCTACATCGTCGAGTATGCGGGCGAAGAGCCGGAGGAGGGGTTGCCCCCTGATCTCTTTGTTAATCTCTCCCGTCTTGATGGTTCCGTGTCTACTACCACGCAGTCGTTCCCTGTGTCGGTAACGGAAACCGGGAGCCTGTCGTATGGTGAGGCATTCCAAGCCACAATTGATTTTTCCCGTTTTGGGAACGAGGAAGATTGGCCCGAGGAGGTCTTTTCCAACCTCCAGGGTCGTATTGAGTACAAGGGGCCGGATGACACTGAATACACCTCCGTCGCCTCGGATTCTGCTGGGGATGGTTTTGTTCGGGTTACCTACGATGTCTTTCACAATCAATTCTAAAGGAGTTTCTATGTCATTTACTAAGCGTCTTATTCTGGTCCTGGGTGTTGTTGGTATTTCTTTCCTTGCGGGCTGCAACCTTCTCGGCCCGGAAGATGAAAATGGTTCAACGGCGGCGTCTCTTGGAGAGTCGTTCACTCTGCCGGGGGGTGAGATTTCCGGGTGGGGCAGTGACTTCGACGGCTCCGCAGAGGTTGCCGCATTTTCCTTGGCGGGGGATGAATATGATTCCGTTGCCGTGGGTGGAGACGGATCGTTCTCCGGGTTGTCAATCTCCGCTGACTCCCTGTCTGATTTTGCCTTGGAAGGGAGTGATATTGAAGGCGTGTTTTTTCCGGGGGTCACGGTTGACCAGCCGGATACTGGACTTGACGTTATTCAATTCCAGGTTGTGGGGGATCGAACAGGACATCTTTCTCGTGCATCTGGAGATAACAATGTTCAGGTAGAGTGGTGGTACGCCGAAGGCCCGGTGAATATCAGCGGTCGGGTCGATGATACGGACCTTCGTATGGATATGGCCCTCACGACCGGATGGAATACCGTGGTATACCAACGAGCCGAAGCCGGTACAGAAACGACTGCCACGGTTTCACCCGAGCCTAACGGCGTTCAGTGGAACTACTAAGCGCTTCGTTTATTCCGTGAAATCCATACAGGCGGAATGAACTGCGCCCACACGTCCAGACACAATTTCCATGGTGAATCGCCGGGTAGCACGGCGATTCACCATAGAATCCCGATGTGATATCCGGGTCTTCCTGATCGAAATCGTCGGGCACGGTGATCTGACCGGCAAGGGTGCCGAGTTGACGCGTGGTCCGCGCCCGGTGCGGTACCATATCCACCATGGGGAGATTATTCTTGGTGATCGTGATCGTCTCATTGCAGTGGGTGGCATCGGCACTCATACATGGCATATCTCTTACGCCCAAGCGCGGATAAATGTGAAAGAGGCCACCCAAAAATGACCCCCTCACCTATCACCGGAGTGAAGACCTCCATGAGGTCTTGTCAGCGAGGAGGAACCTTTCGGCTGGCCTCTGTGTATGACACTATTCCTGCTCTGCCAAAACGTCAAGTATCAGTAGAAATTGGTCCGGCTATGCTCAAAGATGTCGAACTCACTCTTGATACGCGACGAGATCGCGTTCCCGTTAACTCTTGTTTCAGGTCGTGCGCGCGGCATTGAGTGCTATCCCCCGCCCCCTAGGCACTCTTCTTCCCGTGCCCCAGCGTCACCAGAAGCACCGTGAGATCGGAGTTGCGCACGCCGGAAATGCGGCTCGCCTGCCCCACCGAGGCCGGTTGCACCGCCTTGAACTTCTCCCGCGCCTCGTTGGAAATGCCGCCCAGGGCGTCCCAGTCAAAATCGCGGGGAATGCGCATATTCTCCATCCGACGAAAGCGCTTGACCATCTTCTCCTCCCGCGCCACGTAGCCCTCGTACTTAATGTCGAGCTCCACCTGTCGCAGCCATTCTACGGGATAGGTCGAACTGTCGGGTTGCGCGCCGCCCGCCCACTCATCGGGGGCGGCCCCCACCGCCTGCGGACCGGCCTTGGCGCCGCCCTCCGCGGCGGGCTCGGCCTCCCGCCGGGCGAGGCTCGGGTCTATCGATAGAAGCTGATCCAGGCTCACCTCGGGATTCTTGAGGATCTTGTCGAAGCTCTTGCCGGCAAACCGCGCCAGGGGGTGGGCGGCGGGCGCTTCCTGCACGGCGGGCGCCCCCTGCACGGCGGGCTGCCCCTGCGCTGGAGGCGCCTCCCCCGCGGGGTCCGCGGGCGGTATCTCGCCGGCGCGGTGAGCGGGTGCGCTCCGGTGAGCCGTGAGTTCAGTCTCGGAGAGATTCCGGTT
>CAZNRF010000321.1:2344-4022 GCA_964575075.1 uncultured Spirochaeta sp.
GCGCTCCGGTGAGCCGTGAGTTCAGTCTCGGAGAGATTCCGGTTCCGCAGGCGCGTCTTGATGGTGTCCATGGCTGCGCGCTTTTCCCGGAAGCGGTGCATGCGCTCCTCGGAGTGCATGCCGATGCGGTAGGCCAGCTCAAAGAGGCGCATGTCCGAGCTGTCGTGGCGGAGGTTCATGCGGTGTTCCGCCCGGGAGGTGAACATGCGGTACGGCTCTTTGGTGCCGAGGGTGACCAGGTCGTCGATCATGACGCCGATGTAGGCGTCGGCGCGGCTGAGGATGAATGGCTGCTCACCGCGCATGGCGAGGGCGGCGTTGATGCCGGCCACCAGGCCCTGTCCGGCGGCTTCCTCGTAGCCGGAAGTGCCGTTGGTCTGCCCGGCGATGTAGAGGCCGGGGAGCATTTTGGCTTCCAGGGTGGGATACAGTTGGGAGGGGTCGATGTGGTCGTACTCCACGGCGTATCCCGGACGGACGATTTCGGCGTGCTCCAGTCCGGGTATGGTGTGGATGAACTGTTCCTGCACGTCTTCCGGCAGCGAGGTGGAGATGCCGTTGAGGTACATTTCGTCGGTGGAGAGTCCTTCCGGCTCGATGAAGATCTGGTGGCGGGTGCGATCGGGGAACTTGACCACTTTGTCTTCGATGGAGGGGCAGTAGCGCGGCCCGGAGCCGACGATGAGCCCGGAGTAGAGGGGGCTGCGGCTCATGTTGGCTTCTATGACGCGGTGCGTCTCCTCGGTGGAGAAGGTGATGTAGCACTGCACCTGTTCCCGGTCCACGGTGCGGTTGGTGTAGGAGAAGGGGACGATTTCCTCGTCGCCGAACTGCGCTTCCACTTTGCTGAAGTCTATGGAGCGGCGCATGATGCGCGCCGGGGTGCCGGTTTTCATGCGGCCCACGCGGAAGCCGAGCCCGGTCAACGCCTTTTCCAGGCCGTGAGCGGCGGGCGCGGCGGATTGCCTGGCGGGTCTGACGCATGGCCTCGACGGTAACGGCGCAGCTGTTGACCACCACCACGTCCTCACCCGCCACGATCTGCCTGATCCGCTCGCTCTCGGCGAGATTGAGCCGGCAGCCCAGCGAAACGACCTCGGGTGCAGCTTGCGGCGCGTTGTTCACGAATAGTCTTCCCACGTGAAGTAACCCCGAAAGCTCTCGCTGGCCGGCCCTGACATGGTGATGCGCCCGTTCTCGCCCCACACGATATGCAGCGGGCCACCCGGCAGATGGACGGTAACCGCGCGTTCCACCAAACCCCGGCGGATCGCTGCCACCGCCGTGGCGCAGGCCCCGGTCCCGCAGGCGCGGGTGAGGCCGGCGCTGCGCTCCCACACCCGCAGACGGATGGTGTGGCGGTCTTCGACAGTGGCGACGTTCACGTTGATCCGCCGGGGGAAGATCTCGTCGCGCTCGATCAACGGACCGAGCTGCTCCAGCCGCACGGCGTCGCAATCGGGCACGAAGAACACTGCGTGCGGATTGCCGACATTGATCGCCGCTGGCTGTTGCAGTTCTTCCCATGCGACCGGCATTGCCGCTGTATCCATTGCATAGGCGAGCGGGATCGCCTCCCACGCAAAGCGTGGTTCGCCCATGTCCACCGCCACGCCGCCATCCGCCGGATTGGTGGCGATCAAGCCGCCGGCAGTGGCGAGGGTGGCGGGCTTGCCCA
>CAZNRF010000322.1:0-4020 GCA_964575075.1 uncultured Spirochaeta sp.
AGAAAAGAAGGAGGGGAGGGAGTCATCACGGAACTCCACGACCCCGCCGGCGGCGTTCACCGACGCAAAGACGGTGCGCCACACCGGCGGGATGAGCTCGTCCGGTTGCTCCACGACGATCCGGTAATCCGCCGGCGGGTTCAATCTGCAGAACTCCGCAGAACTGAGTTCGTGTAACACGGTCTGAATACGGTCGGGAATACCGTCGCCGGGGATGTCGGGATGGTCGGTGAGAGCGGTGAGCGTCTGGAGGCGCGTGCGGGGAAGCGGTTCGTTTTCCGTGGGGGGACCAGTGAGTCCGGCGGAAATGCGGGCGGTAAGCAGCTCATCACGACAGGAGAGGAGCTCCGCGGCGGTGGCCCAGGGGTCGTTGGCAAAGGAGGAGCGGTACCACTCGTGGGGGATGGTGTTTGTTGCGAGGGCAGTCATCATTGCGGCGACGCGAGCAGCGTGGGACGCGTGCGTGCCGGAGGTGCCACAGCGGGTTTCGAGCATGGCGAGCAACCCGAGGGGGCCGGTCTTTATCTCCCCGAATGAAGCTGGATAGTTGCTCCACGGTCCGCCATCCCACTCCGTATTAAAGTATATGGTCATGGAGTTTCTATTGTAGCACACGCTATGGGGAGCTGTTTGCCGAGGAGCGCTACCGCCAGCTATTTGCCGACGACGAGTCGCGGGAGAAGTATCAGGACTACATCATGGCGGCGCGGGGGCCGGCGGGTCCAAAGAGTGCCAGGGCGGTATCCAGGAGTGACCGGATCGTTGTGCCGCCGATCGTCCGGCCGTAGAGCGGGCCAAAGTGGCGGCTGTCACCGGTTGTCAGGATTTCACAGTGTGCGGCGATCGCACCGGCCAACACGGGGATGTCCTTTTCGGGAAGGGGGATGTCCGGCGGTATTTTCTCCGACCACTGCCGAGTTGGTACTACCGTCAACGATGTGGTCATCCCATGGAAAAACGCGATCGCCTCGGGACGGTGGATCGACAGGTTGCGTATCGCTTCTTCGATCACGTAGCGATCAGCAACGATGGTGTGCCCGGTTGTCTGGATATCAGCGAACAAGCGCCGTACCGCGCCGTCGGAATATGCGGCGGAGAACAGCACGTTTGCATCGAGAAAGATCCGCATCACTCAACCGGGAGGGTCACCATACCACTGGTCCAGGTCGCGCTCAGCCGCGGCGAACTCCGTGAGCCGTTCCTGAGAGTAGACCTCTACCGGAAGGGCAACGGCAGGTCGAAGCAGAATGCCCTCTTCCGTCGTTTCGGCTATCAGCAACGAATCGGCCCCGATTCCCATCTCCTTGCGAAGCCTGGACGGTAGCGTGACCGTCCCGCGATCGGTAACGGTGAGTGTGACCTTCATTCCTGCAGTATATACGATTTACAGTAATTCTGCAATTCTGCTGTTTCTATAGCCCGCGCCTACCCCTCGAGTTGGCTCACCAGTCGCGGCAGCTCACCGGCAACGTAGAGGGGCAACGAGATCAGGCGATACCTGACCGCAACCGGCTCGACCGGCGGGACCGAAACACCGTCGGGCATGACACGGACATCCACCACCTGCTCGGATGGCAGGTTCAGGTCGAACCGCACAGCCAACGGGGGTTTCTTCTGATGGACAAACTGGTGAAGCGACTTCAACGATCCCGATCGGCCCGCCTTTACTTCTACCGGAACGATCGTGTTGCCATGGGAAATCACAAAATCCACTTCGGCGTTCGCGCTCTTCCTGTCCCGCAGCCAGTAATAGAGACCACGGTCGGGGGAGTTCTCCAGCGCCGCCAGAAGCTCTTGCCCCACAAACTGTTCCGCCAGAGTGCCTTCGTTGACAAGGGCCCGCGCATCCGGTCGCGCGATGTCCTTCCAGCTCAATCCGGACATCATCGTCAGCATTCCGACGTCAAGGTGAAGGAGTTTGTAGACGTTCCGGTCAATCAGGGCAGCAAGGGGTATGCCTGACCCGGCGGTATGGTGGACCGGCGTGCACAATCCCGCACGGATGAGCAGTTCGAGATGGGTGCGGACGACGGCAGAACTCCCTTCCGGCACCATCTTGCGGTATATGACCTTTCTGCCGATCCATTGCGGAATCGCATCGAAGAGTACCTGGAGTCGCACGAGCTGGGATTGCGCGGCATACTTCGCGAAGTCATCCCGGAAGGTATCCACCAGGGACTGCTGCAGGGACTGCATTTCCTGAAACGACGCTCCGTCTATCGCCGCCTGCACGACTTCCGGCATGCCACCCACCAGGAGAAACTGCCGCTGATATTCCACCAGCTTCCGGTGGGCGCTCTCCGGAAGGGACGCCCCAATCCGATACTCAGCGACATATCGCCTGAGATCCGGATCGATCGCGTTCAGGTACTCCCTGAACGTAACCGGGCCCATGCGGAAGTACTCGACCCGTCCCACGGGCATGGAGAACGAATGGTCCGCCAGCACGAACTCCATCAGAGAACCCGCGACGATTACCGCTAAATCCGGCCGTTCCTCGTAGAAATACCGGAGCGCCGCGATCGCGTGCGGGGTCGCCTGAATCTCATCCAGAAACAGGAGGCCCCCTTCAGCTGTTATCCGACGCCCGACGACCACCTGGAGCTCACGGATGATCATCGCAATATCAAATGAAGCGAAAACAGAATCCAGAACGCGGTGCTTTTCCAGATTTACTTCGTAGAGTGCGATCCCTTGAGCATCACAAAATTGCCGTACCAGTGTTGATTTACCAACCTGCCGAGCCCCACGGATCACCAACGGCTTCCGGCGTGATCCCGTATACCACGAGGTGAGCTTCTCTTCAGCTTCTCTGTACATAAAAGACACCCCTTTTTCACTTATATTATAGCTGAAAAAGGGGTATATCTCAAACAGGATCGTACTGGGCCAGGTGTTCTCAACGTGACGGGGCCCCCTCGATCCGGTCTTGCCCATTGGGTACGGAACAGTACAACCCAGAACGTCAGTTCAACCTTGACACACTTTCTCCATTTTTGCTAATGTATCTCTAACATCACGAGTGGCGTGAGGGATACGGCCCTGAGATCGCCCGGCAACCTGCCTTCCATGGGTAAGGTGCCACAGCCGACTGGAGACGCACCCGACAACGCGTCCCGGTACGATGTGAGACGGTATTCATACCTGCCGGTTTTCTTTCCGTACAACCGAAATCGCTTCTCGTGTCACCGATCAACGAGGAGTGTGTTATGTCTGCAAGAACCCGTCTGTTTTCCGCGACGATCGAGTCCGGAACCGCCCGCGCAAGAGAGGTCATCGATCGAATCCGGACTCTTCCCCTCGACCCGGATGTATATCACCGGGATGAGGCGGGTATTCCCGAGCGCCGACTCTCTCTCGGATCGATCTTTTCATTGATCCCGAGCGGCCGCTTCTACACTCCCTGGACGTCCCACCAGAACCTCGACGAACAGCGGCTGGACGCTGTCTTCTGGGAGTGCTTCACCTGCGAACTGGAGCAGGAACAGATCGCGCTTCACATCGGCGTCCGTCGCCCTGACGAAATCGTCGTCTCTCGCGCACTGGAGCACTTCGAGGTCCGGGAACTCCGCCGACGGTACGGACAGGAGTTTCTGAGAAAGAACGCGGACTCCACAACAAGGAGCTCCGTATGACCTCGACGTTTCTGGATTCCTTTCTGGCAAAAGACAACGCGACCCCCGACTACGAGCGGTTCTACTACACGAAGCGGTATATCGCGTCGAAGAGCGCGAACTTCACCAGCAGAGAGGCACGCGAGGAACTGGGGCGTGTCCTGGGGTACAAGGTCGAGAAGCCGACCTTTGTGGCGAAGCTCGCTGACCGGCGCCGGCGGTACGACGCAATGGACCGGCGGGTTCCCCTGGTGTACCTGGAGACGATCGGGGTGAAATGGGACGAGTTTGAGACGTGTTCGGATCGGGTGAGGGCTCAGCGCTGCGGACGTTCAGGTTGAGTTCTTCCTTGACCTGCCGGGCCATGTAGAACATCAGCTCGGCTTCCTCATGCTGGCCGAACTCC
>CAZNRF010000323.1:0-3991 GCA_964575075.1 uncultured Spirochaeta sp.
GCGGTACCAGACGCAACATACCACGTGCCGGGATCAAGTGTCGTCGTTTCAACAAACACCGGAGGACTCGTTCGAGACGGTCATACATTCGGTGGTTGGAGCAGTAGCTCTGCCGGAGATGGTGAGATCTACGAAGCAGGTGCGGACAGCGTAACTGTCGATGATGAAACAACCCTCTACGCGGTCTGGATACCCGACTACGTTGTTTCTTACGACGCGAACGGCGCAACCGCCGGGGATGCCCCAGGCTCCCAGAACAAGGCCCACGGCAGTAGCATTTCGCTGCGGTCCAATAGTGGTGAGCTGGTCCGTGACGGGTACGTGTTCACGGGGTGGAACACACAGTCTGACGGAAACGGTGTCGAGTACGGTGAAGGAGACACGTACCAGACTGATGCGTCGGTAACTCTGTATGCGAGATGGGTTCAAGATATGGTACTGACATACGACGCCAACGGAGCGACCGACGGCACTGTGCCACCATCGAGTACGCACTCACTCGGCTCAGAAATCACTCTGTCTGAAAATGTTGGTGAATTGGTAAATGTGCAAGACGGTATTGAGCGGCAGCTCTTGGGCTGGTCCACAGAACCGAATGGCTTGGGAGTCAGGTATGAACTCGGCGAAACAATCACAGTAGCGCACGAGGATACCACTCTGTACGCGGATTGGTCCGGAGTAGTCGGGTCAGAGGGGCCGGCAGGAGGAATCGTGTTTTACGACAACGGTGAGTACTCTGATGGTTGGCGGTATCTGGAAGCGTGGACCAGCGACGAAAGTGGCGGAGGGTATCAGTGGAAAACCAGCAATACGGTAACACTTGGTACATCTGCATCGATAGGAAGCGGGTATACCAATACCTACACAGCCCTGGTGGGTACGGAGCATCCTGCTGCGGAGGTTGTACGAAACGCGACGCACGGTGGATACGATGACTGGTTCCTACCCTCGAAAGATGAACTGGGCATGATGCATCAGAATCGCAGTGTTATTGGAATTTCCGATGTGCACGCTTACTGGAGTTCGTCCGAATACTCGGAAACTAGGGCGTGGTTTCAAGTCTTCGCCGATGGCTACACGATCAGCTACTACGATAAGGACCTTACGCGTAGCGTTCGAGCCATCCGAGCGTTTTAGCGATGTACCTGGGAGACCGTGTTCGCCGCTGGCGTATCGCAGTGCTAATCCCATCGCTCACCGCCGCAGTGATGTTCGAGTCGGTACCGGCGTTCGGTGCGGTCCACTGTCCGTCTCGAAGCTTGTGATGACAAAGGTGCTACCGGTAACGCAATCGCTGGTCAATCCGCATCCGTCGAGTCTGTAGACGTAGCCCGTGAGTTCCTCCTGGAGGAAGTTCCGGGAACAATGGTTCGCAGCGCGGATGAACGGGTTGGCACTATCTATCGATCTCGTCGGTGCGTACGCAACTGGTCAGTCCTGCGCCCGACGCTCAAAAAAACGAACGCAAAGCGGGAGCATCCCGAGAGGAACCGAGCTTCCAACACAAGACATCTGAACGTCAACAGCTAAGGAGATGACGTATGAGAAATCGTCGAAATGCAGGTTCAAGCCACAATAGCGAGAGATGGCGCAAGACGTTTCAGGTTGTACCAGTATCGGTTGCGGTCATCCTGGTCGCCGTCGGGACACCCGCCTTCGCCCAATTCAACGTCGGATTCAGTACCCTTCCGCTGGATGGAGGCGCTCGGAACGAGGGCACTGTCTCGTATCAGTGGAATGAACGCTTTGCCACCTCGTTTCAGGGCGTGCTTGAGAGCACGGCTACGAATGACGAGGTGGCGGGCTTTCCTGATAGCCTGCTTTACACCGAAGAAGAGGTGATGGACTTGAGTCTCTACCCGTTGGAGTACGGGCTTGTTTCGCCGCAAGCCGAGTTTTCGGTTGGGGCTGGGTTGAACTATAACCGTCGATCGGTTCTGGAGAAAGGCAACTTCGTATTCAACGATCCTCAGGTGTTCAATAACGAGTACACAGCCGATAGGTATGGCGCAGCTGCGAACGCGCATTTGCGGTTTGGTGCCGCACGGTTCGCCCTTGAATACTCTACCTCTTTCGTGCCGCTCTATTTTTTCTCCTTTCAGCAGGACATATCTATCCAACCGCTCGTGTCGGACGACCGATCGTATAGCACGTTCGCAACCGGCGGTCTCGCCTGGCAACAGGCGGCAAGACTGGGACTCTGGCGATTTCTTCAGATGGAAGCGACGTACGACCTGGACATACTTTCCTTCGATATCCTCAATCTATCCTACGACGGATCTGAGTATCTCTTTGAAGCGGGGGAATCAGATACCCTCGTACAGACGTTTCGGGGGTTCGCCAATCTAATCATTCCTGTAAGTGACGAATCAGGGCTGTCGGTTGGTGGAGGATATGAGTTCTCCACCCTAATAGATCGGGCGGCCAGCAACTCCAACCCCTTGGAGGAGTCGCGATGGATTTATAAAGTCGAATATGGACAACGGTTGTGACCGACTATCCGGAACATACGGCAGTGTGATGATTCGGCTACAGCCCAGCGAATATTTTTCCCGATATGAACGAAATGAATGGAAGGTGGTCCGCCTATGGTTATCAGAATCGTAACAGACATTGAGAAGGTTTAGTATGCAGTTAGGAAAAATCAGAATTCTGATCGATGTAATTCTCTGTCTCGGTACTGCCCTATAGGCGACCGAAACGCCGAGCTTTCACCTTTCGCTGATCGATGAAGACACCATTGAAGTGGTATGGGTGCGAATGGTCAATAACCGTCCGGCCGGCGAAGGCGGCGATCCGTAGTTTCTCACGGGCAACGGCTACTGTTCCGGGACTCCTGATCGGCGGAATTAAAACGTGCATCGGTACACTATTGCATGCAGATGCATCTTTCCTCTACTATTGCGCATGTTTCGACTCACGGCGTTGTCGATTGGGTCACTCTCCACGGCGATTCTCATCGGCGTGCTGACAGCGTACCTGATCGCTATCCCGAATAAACCTCGGGCGCTTCTGCATCTGATCGGGTACTTTGCCTCCATTGCCCTGCTTGCCGCTACATATTTCGTCCGATATTCCTTTCTGACACCGGTGGTTGTGCCGATCAGCTACCTCTCCGATCTGGTGGTCATCGGTATCGCAAACCTTGTCTGGTTTGCATTTCACTTTCCTTCGAACGATTTTCCGCGCGCGGCCCGTATTGCCGGGCGCAGCTTTTCTGTTCTTGCGGTATTTGCCTATTTCGCACGCTTCATCGAACCGAATACGCTCGGCTATCGATTCGATTCTCACTATCTCGCGATTCGGGCAAGCAGTATGGTAGGCATCGTTGTTGTAGCAGGATACGCGATGACCGGTGTGGTGCTCCTTATAAAGGCTCGTCGTTACGCACGCTCGGCTGACGCGAAAACGCAGCACGAGGACAAACTATCTTCTGTCGAGGGAGCCAGTGCGACCCGTTCGTTTGCCGTGCAGGCATTCATGTCCATGGCCGTCGCGCTCACCTTTCTGCTTCTGGCTCTGGACCTGATCAATCGTTCGGAGTACCAGACTATCTTCAACTTCGGGTCGATGATTATCACCATGGCGATCTTTATCAGCTACATAAATTACTCGCCCGTTCCGGTTTCGCTGCGGGAGAAGCTCTCTGGTATCACGCTCGCCGTAGTGCTCATTGTGGCGGGGTTTGCCGGAACGCTGTCGCTTCTGCTTGCCGACGAAATCTACCACCGCGATAATCAGCTTGCTGCATCACAATCCGTCCAGCTTGACCCGCCATCGTCCAACAGCACCCCTTACGCCGCGCGCGTGTCCGGGCAACGGGCCAACGGAACTGCCTCCTACGATCTGCTCGATCCAGGAGTGCACGCAACCGATGCCCGCACATTACGCCCTTCCGACGAAGCAATGGAAGCGATGGCTCGGGCGGCATTCCACTACTCCCTACCCGATCCCGTGGCGGACCCCTTCGCCCACCGGCCGGTTGCCCTTG
>CAZNRF010000324.1:0-3976 GCA_964575075.1 uncultured Spirochaeta sp.
GAAAAACCCCATGGCGTAGGAGAATCCTCGAAACGTTTCGAATACCCGATTCCCAATTTTTTGAAGGACCAGCATCTTATTCATCATAGTAGTCAAAGGCTACAGCCCGAGCAAGCACAGATTGGCTTGATTTTTGGCAGCCGTGCGGATACAGTTTTGCCAGGAGATCAGCCGACTTGCCAAAACCTGTTGCGTTTAAGTCCAACTCGGTCGTGTACTTTCAGGGAGATTTGGACGAACGAATCTATATTCTCAAATCCGGGCGCATCGCGCTTCGATCTCGTGATATCGAAACTGGACAAGATATTAATGATCTTATCCAGACCGGAGAGTTTTTCGGTGTAAAGAGCGCACTCGGCAAGTATCCCCGGGAAGAAGACGCTGTTGTACTCTCGGACGCCCAGGTCCTTCAGTTCACCGTAAAAGAGTTTGAGCAGGTGGTAACCCAGAACACCCGGATTATCATCAAAATGCTGAAGGTCTTTTCCAATCAGCTGCGAAGAATTCACTCCAAGGTTTCTTCTATGCTCAATCAGGAAGATCAGATTGATCCGGCGGAAGGGCTGCACCACAGCGCACAGTTCTACTTTCAAAACCGGCAGTATGAGCACGCCCGTTATATCTGGCAGCGATATTTGGATCTCTACCCCAACGGACGCCATGCGGAAGAGGCCCGCAGTCAGATAGAACGGTCGGAGCAATCATCCAAAGCGCAGTCAACCCGGAGCGCCGCCCAGGAGACCGCCCAGCGCCGACCGGGGCAGGATCTTCCGGAAATCGGCAAACTTTATTTCGAGGCGGAGACCAGCTTCGCGAACGAGGAATTTGAACAGGCGATTAACCTCTTCAAACAAGTGATCGATCAAGATGACCAGGGTGAATACCGGGGCAAAGCGAAGTTTCAGCTCGGACGGGCGTATTTCGAGAACGGAGATTACGCCGAGGTCATTCGGCAATTCTCGCAGCTCATTAAGGATGTTCCCCGTCACCCTCAGATGGCGGAGCTCCTGTACTACATCGGGTACAGCTACGGTAAGTCGGGTAAGCTGGACAAAGGCAAAGCGTTTCTCTCCAAAGCCAGAGCAACCGCCGCCGATGAACCGGTTGTCCGCCGAAAGGTAGATCAGGCGATCGCGAGGTTGGAAGGGTGAACATGAGCGGCTTTGATCGATTCGCCAAACAGATTCCCAAAGGCCGTATGATTTTCTGCGAGTATGAGCCCGGGCACAGCTTCTACCTGATCCAGAAGGGGCGCGTGCAGATCACGAAAGTGATGGGATCCATCGAGAAAGCCGTTGACATTCTCCACCCGGGAGAGCTCTTCGGGGAAATGGCTATTCTGGAAGAGGCGCCGCGCAGCGCCAGTGCTATTGCCCTCGATGATGTCACGCTCCTGGAGTTCAATCGGGAAAATTTTGAGATTTTGATGCAGGGCAATCCGCAAATTGCGATGACCCTGCTGCGGACCTTTGTAAAGCGCATCTATGATCAGCGGCGCCGGTTCATGATCCTGAAGCTCAACGATATTCAGGCCAGAGTGGCCGATGTCTTTCTGATGCTCTTTGAAGGGATGGACACCGATCCCGAGGACAAGCGGTGCGAGTTCTCGGTAACCCCCAACGATGTAGCTCACTGGGCGGGGCTGTCCCCTGAGCAAGCACGAACTACGATCAACCAGCTGGCAAATCAGCGTCGGATCGAGGTCTATTCAGACAAAATCGTCGTTACGAACATTCATGATCTTCAGCGACTGGTGAGTAGCCGTCGCCGTGAAGAAGAGTAAGGGGCTCGTCCCCGTGCTCGATCACCTTCTCTCGCGGGCATTGTATCTTTCTCGTCTCCGTCGTGCCGGAGTGCGGGTGCGTACCATTCAGACCAACGATGGTCGCATGTGGCCGGTGTATCAGGCCAATCCGCCTGCCTACCATCCGGATTGGGGAGTTCCCGTCGTTTTTTTTCACGGGTTCGGAAACGACGGGAGTACCTGGCTCCGCTTCATGCAGGGCCTCGGCAGTTCCCGTGAGCTCGCAGCGCCGGATCTTCCCGGGTTTGGGCGCCACGTCCTTGGGGAGACGGAGAACCCGACGCCGCGATGGTATCGCTCGGTCGTCGCGGAGCTCTTGCGTGAACTCGCCGTCCGGTGGGGCCAACCACCGATTGTGGTGGGCAAATCGATGGGAGGACTCGTCGCCGGGTTGCTGGCGGGTGAGCTTCCGCACCTGGTACGTGCGCTGGTCCTCATCGATCCCGCGGGGATGGGGACTCCGGTGCCCAGTCCGTTCTGGCTGCAGTATCGTGAAGGGCGTAACCTGCTCCTTCCTACCGCACCGGGGGAATGGGATCAGATGGTTGATACGCTCTACCATCGGCGTCCCCACGTTCCGGGGTTCCTTCGCCGAGAGGCGCTGCGGAACATAACAACCAACTTTTCTACGTACAAGCGAATCTTTGAGGGGCTCCTATCGGAGGGATATAATCCCCTGGGCAAGCGGTTATCACGGATTCACTGCCCGGTGTTCGTGGTGTGGGGCGCTCAAGACCGCGTTATGGATCCCTCGGGAATCGAGGTAATCCGGGAGGCGCTTCCTGCGGCATCGATTACGGTGCTGAACAACTGCGGTCATTCGCCAACGCGGGAACGGTCCGAGGAGTTGATGCGGGTTCTCCTCGATGTGATCGGCCGGTGGGGGTGAGCCCCCGCTGAGTGAGCCCCCGCCCACGTTTAGCGGTGAACGGACGCCGCCGTGGCGTCGTTGCGTCGGTCCAGAGCATAGCCCACGGCAAAGAGGACGCTCGCGGTGACGAGGGTTGCCACCGAGCTGTGGGCCGGCACCAGTCGGCCGAGGGCAATAGCCGCGCCGCCGCCGGCGATGAGCGAGAGCAATGCCGAACGCGGACCGGTTCGGTTCAAGTAAAACACGCCGAAGAGCAGCGGCAAGAAGACCATCAGAATCCGGGAGGACGCCACCGACAGCTCCACCAACGTGGTCGGTCGTGTCAGGGCGAATGCGCCGACCACCGCGGTCAGACCAAGAATGACGATGCGCCCGGCGGTGGTGCCGCGACGGCGGAAGACATCCCGGGTAAACATGCTGGAGAGGGTGAGGAGTATTGAGTTTGCCGTGGAAACCGAGGCGAACACGATGCTCAGCGCCAGCGGCAGCGCGAGGGCCTGGCCCATGCGCGCCATCAGTTCCACAATCACCTCATCCCGTCCGGCAATTTCCGGCAAAAGGCCCTGAAGCGTTCCCGCCTTCGCGCCAAACCCCACGACCGTAACAATCACCGTGAAGAGCGTTCCGAATATGGCAAAGAGGATGATCATTTTGCGGAGGTCCGCCTTCCGCTTGAGAATGAACAGCCGTTGCATCACCTGGGGATTGGTGAGGGCGAAAAAACTCCATGGGAGGGTGAGATTGATAAAAAACGCCGGTGTCCAGACCCGGTTGGGAAAGGTGGACAGCTCTACCGCACCGTAGCTGTTCTGTACCCATACGAGTGCGGCGATCGCCACCGCCATCATGAACACCCCTTGAATGGCATCCGTAATCGCTACCCCCCGGAGCCCACCGAGGAACGCCCACAGACCAATCACCACCACCGCAAAGAGGACGCCATTACTGAAGGACAGCCCATAGCCCTCCAGGATCACCGCCAGACCGATGACCTGCACCGCGGTATACGGCACCAGAGCGATAGCCGCCACGATCGCGCCGGTAGTGACGGCGGGTTTTCCGTAGTACACCGCGAACAGTTCCATTGGCGAGACGATTCCGTGGGTGCGCCCCAACTCCCATATCCTGCCGCCATACACCGCCAGGAGAATGACCGTGGCGACAAGGTAGACCATTTCAAAGATGAGCGCTCCCACGCCGGCGTCATAGGATAGCCCCACCAGCCCGACCATCATAAAGGCGGAATAGGTCGTAGCGGCGTAGGTCATCGCGGAGACGACCCATCCGATCGCACCGCCTCC
>CAZNRF010000325.1:0-3958 GCA_964575075.1 uncultured Spirochaeta sp.
CGGATTACTGAACTTCGATGACTCCAATGATGATAACCAGGATCCCGAAGCTTCGGAACGAGAGGTTTCAATTCACGCTCAGGAGATACTCGACGGACTCCTGCAGGACATCGTTGGACCAGTGCTCCAGCTGTACGGCTACGATGTTGAGACCGTTCCTGCCCGATCCGGTGCGGAGCACAGCTGGAACGCAGTGTTTGATTCGTACCCGCCTCCAGGTGAAGAGTTTGTTGCTACCGGAACGATTGAGATCGACGTTCTATCAAGCGATCCGGTCGAGATCCAAGCGCATACCCCATCTCCGATCACTTTTACCGGCGGCGCGGTTGAACGTGTCGGTTTGACCTCGGTGACCGCACGATGGGCCTCGGGGACAACGTTCGAGGGAAATGAACCGGAAGAGGTAACGGGTGCATTTTCCATCGATGGTACCGATCACGCCGCTGCCGACGTCATTGCAGCTATGGACGAAGAC
Source organism: uncultured Spirochaeta sp. (assembly GCA_964575075.1). Taxonomy (GTDB): domain Bacteria; phylum Spirochaetota; class Spirochaetia; order DSM-27196; family Alkalispirochaetaceae; genus Alkalispirochaeta. Next base: position 476 of record CAZNRF010000325.1, read on the forward strand.
GGTACTCCAGAAGAAATTGAAATCGCCGGTGGTGTGATGAGTGTCGTCCAGACTGTGTTGCAGTTTTACTATATCGGACCGGACCACGGTATGACGGTAAATACCTCGGGAACGGGCACCTCTTGGCGAGGGGATATCAGTTTTGATGACTTTGCTCCGTCTGGGGGCACGGAGACCGCCAATGGGAATCTTCAGGCGCGAGTAACTCATCTGAGCCCCTTTACCGTGCGCGCCACCACTCCCGACGAGGTCGTGCTGCGGGACTCCAGCGGAACGACTCGCATCAGCCTCGACGCAATCGTGACATGGGGCGCCGGTGCACATCCCGCGAGCAGTTCGCCGGAAACGATCACCGGTACGATCACCATCAATGGTGAGTCGCATAACATCGAGGAGATGGGACGCCTTCCCTCCGTGTTTCTGACAGCTGCCGGTACCTATGAACAGTCATTTAAGGATCGTGCCTGGCGTCCGGTAACCGATAATCCGGCGGAACCGTGGAGCTGGGTCAATTACATGCGCTTCGACATTTCCCCGGACGGAAGGGTACACGTGCATCGCCACCACACCGGACAGTCCCCGCCTGACGGAGAAATCAAGTTCACCGGACCGCTGTTTTGGGACGAACCGGCTACCGGGCCCCCGACGTTATGGTTTGGGAGTGACGGGGACGATCAAATCGAGTTTTTGGTCCGTGACCATACGGCGAGTCGGCTGAATCTCGAGCCGAAGGATGGATGGGGTGATGCGGGAGCCGTTGAGTTTCTGTTCACCGCGGGACAGGACAATCTCTCCGGTCTGTTGGTACACCGAGAAGTTGTTCGCCGAGAAGGCGAATGGGACGAGTACCGAACGCCAATAACTCAGAAATCCGTTGAGTTGTATATCGTTGACCTGGACCACAACCGGAGTGAGTTTATTGCAGCTACCACAACCGACGCTACCGGCGCATTTGTATGGAATGAACTCAGTGAGCTGTCCGCGGATATCTACAACGCTGATCTCTCCGTCGTCGTGGACGGGGTGCTGGCGGAAGTGCTGCGCTACGATGGGTTTGACGTACGACACGCGTGGAGCAGGTCCTCGTTCCGATTGACCGCAGGAGCGAGCAAACACTACTTCGTGGGGCTGACCCCCGGTGATATGCGGCTGGAAGATGTCATCGTCGGTGAACCATATAGAGGAATAACCCACCCGATCGGAGTGAAAGGTCCCACTTTTGGCCCGTGGCCGGATATGGGACGGCATGCGCCCCCCAGCGATTTACACTCCAACTTGTGGGGGCCGTTGGGTTCCCGCACAACACCAAAATGCCGGGGCGCAGTACTGGCCCCCGACGGGAGGGGCGAGGTATGAGACACCGAAAAATCACGTTCTGGACGGTTCTGATCATGTGCGCCGTGGTGGCGGGGCTACTCCTCACCGGCTGCGACAACGTTCTGGGGGAGGACGATCCCGCGGATACCGGGGACGATACCGGGGACGATACCGAAGAAAATGCCGAAGATGATGCCGAAGACGATGCTGAGGATAGTATTGTTTCCGCGGCGTCCTGGATCATCGTCCATGAAAACGCGGTGGATCATCCATTTGATGGCCGGTATAGCATCGGGAGCATCGACACTCGTGATTCGCCAATGAGAATCTGCTATTACGATGGGGTAGACGATGATGGAGTGATACAGGTTTCCGGAGGCCTCCTTCCATTTGAGAATGACGGGGAGGAGATTACCTTTGAATGGTCCCATGTCTGGCTTGGAGCTGATCCCGAGAAAGAGGGTATAGACTATACCGGTAAGGACTGGTACGAGATTCCTTCAACGCTTGAGCCTCCGCCCGAAGGGACTATGGAAATAGATGGCGATACCCTCACGGTGAACGGCGGTGCCGGGCCTCTTGAGTTTTCTAAACTAGCTTTCGGACTGCCCGAGGATATGGTTGAGAGCTGGGACTTGGCCATAGACGGCTATAGCGGAGACCTTGTGCTTGGGTCGACAAGTGACGCACCAGAGCCTGGCTGGGGGAGCCTCGCGTACACATGGAACGAACCGGATGCTGCTGAGCAGAGCGGTTCCGGATATTGGCGCGCATCAGGAACCACGGAGGGTTACTTCCGTCAAATCTATACTGAAGTAAGCGACGACGACGGCTTGGAGTACTGGGAGCACCTAACCCCTTATACTCTGGAGGAAGATACGCTCACGTTGTTTACTGATCTCGCGAAAACCGAATCGTACGATTACCAGCGGCTGGAGTAGGCGATAGACAACTCAATCTCACCGGCCGACTCCGCGTCGGTCGGTTGCTTTCCGCCTCACGACGGCAATACCTTCCACCCATGAGAATCGTCATCATTGGCGGCATTATCCTGGTGGCGTTGGGCGCCGTGTTCGTGATTGGTCTCGTGGTTCTGAATCGAACCCAGGGAGGACGCTCCGCGGGTTCTCCCAACCTGGCAGCGGGAACCCTTGCGCCGTGCCCCGAGAGCCCCAACTGCGTGAGCACGCGCGCTCCTCGAGAGGACCAGCGCCACCACGTTGCGCCGATTCCTCTGGGCGACACCACCGCCGCCGCAACCCCAAATCCGGCAGAGGTGCTCCGCCGCGTCGCGGCGATCATCGAGCATCAGCCGCGCATGGAAATCGTCGAACGCGGAGATACCTATCTCCGGGCCACCGCCACCAGCAAAATCTTCCGGTTTGTGGACGACCTCGACTTCCTGGTGGATTCCGAGGAAGGCATGCTGCACATGCGCTCCGCCTCCCGCGTGGGAGAGGGGGATATGGGTGTTAACCGCGCGCGGTACGAGGTTTTTCGGGAGGCGCTCAGGAGCGGTTCAAAATGAGCGGTATATAGAAGCGTGTTGCACGGATCTCCTAAGCATCTCTCCCTCAGTGAGTTATGCTGAACGTGCACGCTGTGCAGCAGTAACTTATTTATCCACCAACAGTTCTGTTACGTGGTGCAACAACATTGTGGATACACCCCCCGTTACCTCGGCGCTTCGTACCCCCCAGGGACGCCGTTGACGGAAAACACCACCTGCCACAGCTGGTTCTTGCGCACCCGGAAACTGGCGGCGCAGGAGAGCAGGTAGTACTTCCACATTCGGTAGAACCGCTCGCCATACCGCGCCTGCAGCTCCGGCCAGGCGGCTTCAAAATTCCTGAACCAGTGCATCAGCGTGGTGTCATAGTGCGACCCAAAGTTGTGCCAGTCTTCCATGACAAAAAGATCCTCGGTGGCATCGCCGATCTGGCGAACCGACGGGAGCATGCCGTTGGGAAAAATGTAGCGGTGCAACCACGGCTCAGTGGCGCGTACGGAGCGATTACCCCCGATAGTGTGCAACACGAACAGCCCATCCTCCGCCAGCACGCGGCGGACCATCTCCATGAAGCGGCGGTAGTTGCGATAGCCCACGTGCTCAAACATGCCGATGGAGTACACCCGGTCAAACGTCTCGTTTAGATCCCGGTAGTC
>CAZNRF010000326.1:0-3953 GCA_964575075.1 uncultured Spirochaeta sp.
AAGGTGAACGAGAGACAGGGAGGAGCCGCTCTTGCCGGCCCGCCCGGTTCGTCCACTTCGGTGGGTGTAGGCGGCAATTTCGTCGGGGAGGTCGTAGTGAATTACGTGGCTCAGGTTGTCCACATCGAGTCCGCGGGCGGCTACGTCGGTGGCCACCAGGAGGGCCGGATTGCCGGCGCGAAACCGTCGCATCACCGAGTCTCTCTGGATCTGGGAGAGCTCGCCGTGGAGCGCATCCGCGGCGTATCCGTCTCGGGACAGCCGGTGGGCGACTTCTTTTACCGCCTCCCGGGTCCGACAGAATATGATTCCGTACATGCCGGTCTGCACGTCGATGAGCCGGCGGAGCGCCGCGTACTTGTCGCTCGCATGAACCCGGTAGAAGTGGTGCGATACGTTGCCCGTCCCCTGATTCCGGGTACCGGAGACGATCTCGTGGGGGTTTCTCATGTAGCTCGAGGCGATGCGCGCCACTTCCGGCGGCATCGTCGCAGAAAACAGAAGGGTCTGCCGATTCGGATTGGCGGATTGGAGAATCGCGTCGAGTTCATCCTTAAACCCCATATCGAGCATCTGGTCGGCCTCGTCAAGGACGAGGAATCGGAGCGTTGAGAGGTCGGCGATCCCTTTATCGAGCAAATCCTTGAGACGGCCGGGGGTTGCGGTGACCACATGGGCCCCCGCTCTGAGGTCCCGGATTTGCGGTCCAAACGGAGCTCCTCCGTATACCGTGGCGGTGCGCAGACCCTTGAGGTTGCGACCGTATTCGCTGATTTCGCGGGAGACCTGCATTCCCAGCTCACGAGTGGGTGTCAAAACAAGCACCTGAGTGGAGCGGTCCTGGAGGTCTATCTTCTGAAGAATTGGAAGTGCAAAGGCGGCGGTCTTGCCGGTACCGGTCTGTGCGAGGCCGGTGACGTCCCGGTCTTCGGTAAGCACGAACGGGATCATTTCCGCCTGGATGGGAGTGGGGGTCTCGAATCCCCGCGCACGGATAGCATCGAGCAGGGCCGGAACAAGCCCCAGTTCGTTAAATGTGGTCACGTATCCTCACTTTGGATTTTCAGGGAACGGATGGCAGCGGTCGAATGTAATCGATCCGAATAGAACCTACAGCGTATGGAAAAGTGCAGCCTCCGTCAACGAGCATCCCCGTCCAGCGGCACCTGATCTGGCAAGAATTTCGTTGACCGCCCCAGAAACCCGTGGTAGCGTGATTCCGCATGCTACATATGCGGATAAATATGCAGCGGGGTGACGTAAGCGAAATCACTGTCATGGCTCATACATCAGTCATCCACACTTTCGGTCTGGAGGCATTATGAATGGGATTCTGCTCGCGGTTATTGGTCTGACGGCTTTTGTGCTTGGGTATCGGTTCTATTCGAAGTACGTCGCCGAGAGGATTTATCGTCTCGATCCGAACTTCAGGACACCGGCTCACGAGTTTGAGGACGGCAGGGACTACGTTCCCACCAACAAGCATGTGCTCTGGGGACACCATTTTACCTCCGTTGCCGGGGCTGCTCCTATCGTTGGTCCGGCCATCGCAATTTTCTGGGGCTGGCTCCCGGCCGTCCTCTGGGTCGTTTTCGGCACGATATTCTTCGCCGGCGTCCACGATTTCGGCACGCTCTGGATCTCTTCCCGTCACAAGGGGCGATCCATGGGGGCAATTGCCGAAGATCAGATCGGCGCACGTTCTCGCACGCTCTTTATGCTCATCATCTTTGTACTCCTTATGATGGTGAACGCGGTGTTTGCGATCGTTATCGCACGACTCTTGGTGAGCTTTCCGGGTGCGGTCATTCCTGTGTGGTTGCAGATCCCGGTAGCCATGACCGTTGGCTACGTCATACATAGAAAGGGAGGCGGTCTCCTGATCCCGTCGATTGCGGCGCTCGTTACGCTGTACCTATTGATCTGGGTTGGTAGTATGGTTCCCCTGGAGTTCTCCGAGACCACCTTCATCGGGCTGCCGAATCACGCAACCTGGGTTCTGATTCTCTTTGTGTACGCCGGTATCGCGTCGCTACTGCCGGTCTGGCTTCTCTTGCAGCCGCGGGACTATGTAAACTCACACCAACTCTTTGTCGCGCTTGCGATTCTCTATCTTGGCGTGCTGTTTTCCAACCCGACCATGGCGGCACCGATGCTGAACGCTAACCCGACGGGTGCGCCGCCGCTGATTCCCGTCCTGTTTATTACGATCGCCTGCGGCGCCATTTCCGGCTGGCACGGAATGGTATCGTCCGGAACCTCGTCGAAGCAGCTGAACAAAGAGACGGATGCGCGATTTGTCGGATATGCGGGCGCAGTGGGAGAAGGGGTACTGGCGCTTGGGGCCATTCTCGCAACCGGTGCGGGTCTTGCGGCTACGCAGGCTGACTGGGGGGCGATTTACACCGACTGGGGTGCCGCATCCGGCGGTGCCGCCGGGAACTTTGTCTCGGGCTTTGCCGCACTCGCCGGCGGAATCGGGATTCCAGCGGAGCTGGCCTCCGTACTCGGTGCCGTTGTCGTCATTATGTTTGCTGCGACAACGATGGACTCAGGTGTCCGGGTACAGCGCTACGTCCTGAGCGAGATCGGGCAGATCGCGAAGATCAAGTTTCTTCAAAAGGGTGCGCCGGCAACCACCGTCGCAGTCCTGGCGTGTCTCGTTCTTGCGTTCGGCGCGCAGCCTCCGGGTGTCGAGATCGGTGGCGGTGGACTCGTTATCTGGCCGCTGTTTGGTACGACAAATCAGCTGCTCGCCGCGCTGTCCTTGCTCTGCATCACCCTGTTTCTCAAGAGACTCGGACGAAACTTCCTTCCGGCGCTCATTCCGATGGTGTTTCTGCTCGTCGTAACCATCGCTGCGATGTCCATCAGTATCTTGCAGTGGCTGGGCATCACCTCGGATGCTCCGAACTATCTCCTCGGTATCATGGGAGTACTGATCCTCTTTAGTGCTCTGTGGATGTTGGTGGAAGCGATCATTGCGTTTGGGAAGATCAAGCCCCAGGGTGGGAGTGCTACCGACACTGCCGGGAGTATCCCGGTAGAACCGTAAGTCTTCGTTCCATTGTTCCATCGTTCCGGGTTCCGGCCTACCGCCGGCCGGAACGATGGGTGATGTCGTCCCGATGGTTAGGAGTAGGCGAACATGAAACGATCGAAGCGCAGGGCTCAGCTTAAGCGGTACTGGAAGCAGTTCAACGAAATCTACGATGGTGTGTTCTTTGCTCCCTACCGAAGTCAGATCGTCCGGGAAACACAGGATAAGGAAGCGGTCTTTTTGATGCTCAGTTTTCCTGATCTCCTGGGGATTCCAAATCCCGTGAACTACTACACCCTCGAGCTTCTGCCGCACATGTACGAGCAGTTCCATGAATGGCATAAACGACAGGGCATGGATCATTCGCCTTTAAACGGGATCAGATGTTGTTAAGACGCGGACAAACGGGAAGCACGGGAACCACTGCTCAGTGGCTCGACCGACGAGTACTGTTTTTCGGCGGGAAGGGTGGTGTCGGAAAGACCACCACGGCGACAGCCTTCTCGCTCCGCCCGGCCGCTCAGGGGAGTAAAACTCCACTTGTCTCTACCGATCCCGCGCCTTCTCCTGCCGATATTCTGGAACGAAAAACGCCCGGCGGTATTCAGCGGGTCAGGACGAATCTCTGGGCGCTCGAGCTCGATTCGGAACAGGAAGCGGATACATACATTCAGAGCGTGAGTCACACGATCCGGAGCCAGGTCAAGCCCACACTCCGGCCGGAAATAGACCGACAGATACGCATGGCCCGTGTGTCGCCGGGCGCCCAGGAGGCGGCAATGTTTGACCGAATCGCCGATCTAATCGAGCGGTCCGAGGGTGAGTACGATCGGATCGTCTTCGATACCGCGCCTACGGGACATACGATTCACTTGTTGGCGTTGCCGGAAATGATGGAAGCGTGGATCGACGG
>CAZNRF010000327.1:0-3944 GCA_964575075.1 uncultured Spirochaeta sp.
GGGGGGTATGTATAATGCGGGAGACGTTCTAAAGCGTTTCCACGGAAGTAAGGAGAGAGAACACCTGCCCTCCCCGTTCTACCTCTCGTCGGATCGCCGCCGCAGTCTCTTCTTCGTTGAACTCGGAGATGACCGTCCGTATCGGATGTCGATTATGGGGCGGCGTGGTCAGCACCGACATGTCCCGGATCTTGAGCAGGGACATGTGGAGGGTTCGGGGGATGGGGGTCGCCGTGAGGGTCAACGTGTCTACACTGGTCTTCAGCTCTTTGAGTCGTTCTTTTGCCTTGACTCCAAACCGCTGCTCCTCATCGATCACCAGCAATCCTACGTCTGAAAAAACAACATCTTTTTGGAGTACCCGGTGGGTGCCGATGATGATATCAAGGTCTCCAGATGCCAACTCAGCCAGCGCTCGTTTCTGCTCTTTTTTCGGTACGAATCGGGACAGCATACCGATTCGGATCGGGAACCGTTCAAAGCGTTCCACCATGTTCTCGTAATGCTGTTCAACGAGAATTGTAGTAGGAGCCAGAATCGCCACTTGCTTACCGCTCATCACCGCCTTGAACGCCGCGCGCAGGGCAAGCTCGGTTTTCCCGTACCCCACGTCACCGCAGACCAGCCGGTCCATCGGCTGCGGGCGTTCCATGTCCTGCTTGATCTCAGCAATACATCGCAATTGATCTTCAGTCTCTTCGTACGGAAATCCCGATTCAAACTCGAGCTGCCACTCGGTATCCTCGGGAAACGCAAAGCCCTGCACCTGCTTGCGCCGACTATAGAGCGTAATAAGACGATCGGCCAGATCTTCTACGTTCTTCTTTACTGAGCTCTTGCGCTTCTCCCAACTCTTGCCACCAATGCGATCAAGTCGTGGGTTCTGTCCGCCGGAACCGATGTAGCGTTGTATCAGGTTGACCTGTTCTATCGGTGTGAACACAACTTCTTGGTCCGCGTATTCGAGCTCGATGTAGTCCCGTTCATTCCCCGCGGCCTTGAGTCGCGTGATGCCACGAAACACGCCGATTCCGTAGTTTACGTGGACCACGAAATCACCTTCATCAAGCTCAACGAACGTATCAATCGGCGAGCTCTCCACTTTCTTCAAGCTGGCCGGGGCGCGCTTGCGACGGCCAAAGATCTCATTTTCCTGAACCAGGACGAGCCGTTGTTCCGGCAGAGCAAAGCCACCGGAGACGTGTCCACCCGCCACGGTCACGTCCAGCTCGCGCAAGAGAAATGCGATTCGCTTTTCTTGTGCCTCCGTATCCGCCAGAACGATCACCTTGTTTCCCGTCGCTACCAGGCTGGAAAGTTCCTCCTTGAGGTAGCTTACATTCCCGAAAAATGATCGTGGTGGATCACACGCAAACCGCAACGCCGCGGTATCCTCGGCGTCAGCTAAAGACTCAAAAAACACTGATCGGCCCCCCGCCGCCGCGATCAGCGCATCGATATCCGCGAGCACCCGGTCCGGCCGGGGTAACGGACGCCGAAAATGCTCTTGCGCGAAAACCGTCTCAAACTCTTTGCGATATGCCTCATAACCGGCGGTTATCCGTTGCCGGTCCACCCAGACAACCTCCACCGAGGCATCCAGATAATCCAGAATGGTATTCCCGTTGGAAAACGCCGCAGCAGCCCAGTACGGCCCGACTGTGCTATTCATGAGCTCTTGAGCAAACTCTTCCCGACGGTGTCTGATTTCCGGTGCTGATTGGGCCAACTCGTTGAGCTGAGCCCGCGTCTCGTCATCCCACAATACTTCCCGTAGTGGATAGATCTGAACTGACGCCAGTTTGCGCAGAGAAGACTGCGTACTCGGATCAAACTCGCGTATTTCCGAAACGGTATCGAAATCAAACACGATTCGTACCGCGGAGTCCCATCCCGGGAGGAATACGTCGACGACCTCTCCCCGAACCGCGAATTCTCCATGCACACTGACCCGCGGAACCCTCCAGAACCCCATCTCCGACAAGAACCGCCCCAATTCATGGGGATCTTTCACCTGCCCTTTTTGCACGGTGGTGAGGAACTGCATGCTATGCTGCGGCGGAGGCATGAGGAGTGAAACGGCGCGTAACGGCGCAACCACGGCGGAACTGCCGCCATTCCACAGTTCGGTGAGCGCCCGCATCCGCTCACCCCACACTGAGGCGTTTTCCGAGGGAGTTGCGTACGCGCCGGTGCCCCACGATGGAAGCACCATAGTGTGAGTTCCAAACAGTTCCAGATCGCCGCGGATCGGACCCACTTCGCTCTCATTGGGAACGATTACCAGTAGTGGGCCTCGGCTCTCGCGCTGCATCCGCGCAATGAGGTAAGATAGGAAGCTCGACTTTGGTCCGCGCACCGATACCGGAAGTGACCGGTGTCTGACTCGGCCTAATAGGTCCTTCAATCCGGCATGCTGTCCAAAGCGAGAGGTCAGCTGATCGTACAGTAATGTTTTGCTGTTGTGTGTCGACATTATACTAGGAGCTCTATGGTGTTACGGTCTAAACAATTACTGCTCATGGTGGTGCTGATCGCCCTCTTTGGATTCTGGCTGCCTGCTCAAGAACTGACGGTGTCAGCACGGCTGTATGACGAACAGGTGTACTTTCCCGACTCTCCCGTTTCGGTTCTCATTACCCTCCGTAATGAAAGCCCCGAACCGGTATCGTTTCGCTTGGCCGATGACCGACGGCATAATCTGGCATTCGATGTACGCGATTCCAACAATCGCCAACTGGAAAATACGCCGGAATTTATCATAGCCAACCAGTCAAATCAACAGATCTTTTACCGCACCGTCATGCTACAGCCTGGTGAGCAACTCAGCTTCGTAGAGCAACTTACCGACTATATCATGGTTGAGGAATCAGGTATGTATAACGTACGCATTCACTTTTTTCCTCAGCTCAACTCGTCTTCCCAATCCCGATCCCATCCCTCGAATCGGTTCAGTCTGACGGTTCGCCCCGGTAACTCCCCGGAGACTCGGCGAGAGATGCGTTTTCAGGCAGCCGCCGAAGACCAACTCCGCAGACAAGCGCTGAGTCCCGATGAGGTCGTTCAATACATGCTGGAAGCGCGACAGGAAAGCAACTGGGAGCGGTTTTTTCTGTATCTCAATCTGGAGAAACTGTATCGGCAGGTACCGTCCCGGGATGCCCGATTCATCAGACTCAGCCAGGAAGAGCAGTTACAGGAGCTGCGAGATTTTCGGGAACAGCTTCGGGATCAGGACGGAGGTCCTGACAGCAGTCTGGTGGCCATTCCCGATGGGTACACGATCATAGAAACTCGCTATTCACCAACCGACGGTAACGTAACGGCCCGGCTGTTTTTCGATCGGGAACGCTACCGCGAGCGAAGACAGTATACCTATGAACTCGAACGCCGCGACGGCTTCTGGGAGATCATCGGATATCAAGTTTCAAACCTGCCCAACGAGGCGCTGCAACGATGAAGATGATGCTGGTCAGTGACACCCCCGACCTCAAGCCCCATTTAGAGCGGATGTTCAGTTTTCAGCAGGTTGAGGTGATTCACTATGGAAGCCCGATCAAGGCGATGGATAATCTTGACGAAATCTCTCCGGATATCGTGCTGTTCTCAGCTGCGGACTATCCTCGTCACTGGAAGCCGTTTGTAATTTTTCTTCGGAACACCTTTGGCAGACACGAAGCAATATTCATGCTTCTCATTAATGAGCGCTTCGATCCGGAAGAGGCAAGTAAGGCGGAGTATCTTCAGGTAAACGCGGTCCTGGATGAAGACCTCGCGTCTCAGCGGACAGCCGAACGTATCCGGGGCATAGTCACTCGGTATCATCAGAACGCCGATATCCGGCGAGCAGCACGCTATATCCCATCCGATACTGATCAGATCGCGCTGGCTTTTACCAATCCAAATACGTTTCAAATAGTACCCGGATCAGTAGCGGATATCTC
>CAZNRF010000328.1:0-3528 GCA_964575075.1 uncultured Spirochaeta sp.
CCCGCAGGGCCTTGCTGGGGTCTTACGTTTCGCGCGGGGGTGTTTGCGCCCTGGCCCACCGCGGGAGTACCTTCGGCGACGGGGAGGGCCCTCCCCTCGGTTCCTGCCCGGGCGGCGGCAATCGTTTTCTCGATCAACTCTTCCTGTCCCCCAGGAACGCCGCGGGCGGAATCAAGGGCTTCCTGCACCAACCCCCGCGGGAGGCGCCGCCCGCTACCGGCACCCTCTTTCAGGGATAGCGTGGCATTCATCTTGTCCGGTGCTACGTCCACCCGAGCCTGGGCGTCGATATGGGCGCGGACCCGCAGGTGGTACTCGCCGTCGATCTCCGCGAAGTCCAGCACCCCCGGCGCGGTTGTGGCGATGATCGGATCCTTCCGTTCCACGTTCTCGTAGAGGTGGAAGACGGGCGTCTTTCCGGAAGGGGCGGCGATCGTGGCACCATAGACATCGGTTCCCGACTCGCCGGGGGTTGCGGGATCGATCGTAGCAAGCAACTGCTCGTGCTCCACCCGGGCGGTCTTCTGGATAGACTCCGGGGGAAACTCCGATAACGATTCCGGCGCGTCGTCGGGGGCGGTGGCCCGGAGGGCCTCCACGTACTTTTGCGTTGCAGCGTCGTTTTCAAATCGAACGGAAAACTCCACCTCCCGGTCAGGCCCCGGTGTCGGGGCGGTCCCTTCAGTGAGTACGTAACCGGTCAGGTCGAATTCGGTTCCGCCGTAAAACGCCTTGATGTCCTCGCTGATCTTTGAGAGGTTGAGCCCCTTCAGGCGGCTTTCTTTGATGGCTGCGCCCACCTCTTTGAGGTTGAGCTTCTTGCCCCGGCCTTTCCCTTTGTGGATATACAGTAACGCCTGCAGTTTGTCCTCGGATACCACGATATCGAACGACGCGTCCCGGGAGGAGGAGATCGGCAAGCGTGCCGGCTCGCCGGAGGCGATCTGACCTTTTACCAGGCGCCCGAGCTCCTCGGCGCTCAACAATGAGGATTCGGGGTAGGGCAGTTGCGTCGCCGTTTCGAGAATCTCCCGGCCATCGGGTATGGGGCTTTCTTCGCTTCCCGGGGTTACCGTCAGGTAGCAGGTGGCCTGATCCTCGCTGAGTTCTACCGTCCAGCGATGGGGCGCGTACGGGACGATATCGGCCCAGTTCTTTCCGATCCGCAGAAATCCTTCCGCCGCGGCGGTGACGGTATTCCCCTTTCGAGTGAGGTTATCTCCCAGATAGAAGCGCGGGTCCGCAAGTTGCTTGGCCGGAATCGGCCGACCAAAGACGTCTTTCCCCGGCTTACCCGCGCCGGGTGGAACCATTTCGCCCAGGGTCTGGTCCCGGGATACCGCCCACACCGTTTCCACCGTGGGGTCGATATAGACTTTTTCCCGGCGAGTGACCGTATCCGTGACGGTGACCGTCTCCTTCTTGGAACCGATTCCGAGAACGCCCTTTTTGGGTACTTCCTTTGTCCGCTCTACCTTTTCGCGGACGTCCCGGAAGATCTCCGGGGAGGATGCGCGCTGGAGCACCTGATCTCGCGTTGGCTCAAGGTGCTCCGGCATCGAGAGGTCCTCGCTCCACACCACGTGCTCCGGCGACGGAAGCTCCGGCTCCTGTCCTTCCAGAACGGTGGCGCGAACGGTCTCCGAGGAGGATCGCGCCTTCTGAATAAACTGCTCGAGCCGTTCTCTCGGTACCGCCGGCACATTTCGTTCCGCCAGGGATGCGGCGAGGCGATCCACATCCCATTCATCTCCGTCCTCCCCCGCTTGAAACGTGAGAGAGACTGACAGCGCCGGGGTGGGAATATCGACCTTTAACAATCCGGTGACAGACTCAGCGTGATCCGCCATCGTTTCTCAGACCTTGTACCCGTTCTGCATAGCTGCTACCAGTTTAGACTTGTACAGTGCGTTCTGCCGCTTGAGCTGTACAATCTCATGGTGTTGACTCTTTATTGTCTCCACCAGATCTCCATGGGAGAGTGCTCCTGTATTTAGCAGTTCCTCGATATAGTTGAGCTTGTTGTCAAAGTCTTGTTCCGCCTCCTGTCCGGCGGCATCATACGAATCATTTACCGTTTCCAGATCAAGAAAGCTGTCCTCATCTTCATCCCGAAGGGAAAACATCTTGTCCGCGATGCGGTATATGGCCTGAGACAGGACCGCCCGAGGTTTATACCGCAGAATCGGAAGGCGCGCGGATAACGCCGTATCCTGAAAACTGTCTCGGTAGATGACTCCCAGGTGCAACAGGTCGAGGTCGAGGTACTGGTGGGCGCTGCGCCGCAGTCGGGTCACCGTTTCCGCGTCCTTGGGATCATCGATCATGTTCATGATCAGTCGCGGATGAAATCGGCGAACCGCTTCTCGGTACCTATTGGCAGCATCCGGGTCGCGTTGGTCCAGCTCCCGAACGATATCAGGAATGTAGATCTTTTGCAGTGAACTCCGGTCCCGAAACAGACCGTCAATGTACTTTCCTCCGGGAGATTTCTTGTTGACCGATCGCTGCAGCAGCCGAAAGACTGCATTTTTGAGAAAAAGATACGCGTTCACGGTGGCCGTTGGCGTCGGCGTCGTTACGATGATTCCCTGACCGGACATCAGGAAGAAATCGAGGATGTTCTGGGACGTTCCGGCTCCGAGATCGAGAATGAGGTAATCGGCGTCTACCCCGCTGAGCCGACGAATCAGCATATTCTTCTGAGAAGCGTTCAGGTTCGCCAGACCCGGAATTTCAGCATCGCCGGGAATAAAGCGTAGGTTCTCGACGTCGGTCTCCTGCAGGACGTTGGAAAAGTCGATCTTCTTACGGCCAAGAAAACTGCCGATGGAGGTGCCGGAACCACGAAACCCTAACACCAGATGAAGATTGGATCCGCCAAGATCAAGGTCCGCCAGCACAACCCGGTGTCCAGCTTGCGCGAGAGCGATCGCGAGATTTGCCGAAACCAGAGATTTTCCTACGCCACCCTTGCCGCTGGCCACCGGCACAATCTGCATTACTCGTCCTCCACCTCTTCCACAGAGATCTGCGGTGTGCCTGTTCTCTCCTGTGGAGGAACCGATGCACGGTGCCGATCTGTCAATGGAGTAAATAATAACAAAAAGAGAAGGCTACCTGCATCGAGGACAACGAGTATTCCTGTCAGCACTGCAGCAATTGAAATGCCGCCCATGGTCGAGGTCATCGCACCCACTACTTGCGCCATAGTGAGAGCCGCACCGGTCAGCTGTAGCGCCAGCGCTACCCGTAGTGGGGCGATGAGTACGGGTGAACCGGTGAGCATCCATTGCAGGATGAGGAGCGCCGGGAGCAATGCGGCTCCTCCCAGGGCGAGGGCCACCCCTGAGAAGCCCGAAGACACGGATGTCTGCATCATCATCACCAGGAGTCCCGTGAGAACGACAAATCGCACGAGTTGGTACACACCGATGGAGGTAAGAATGAGCGTTTTTTTCGCCACTGGCCAGAGTCTACGGGCCGGTGGTTGCTGGCGTCAAGCTGCAATCAGTACAATACAGTGAC
>CAZNRF010000328.1:3538-3944 GCA_964575075.1 uncultured Spirochaeta sp.
ACAGTGACAGGAGGTCTCATGGACCACACGCAACGCACACCCCGACCCATTCTTTGGGGTGGCATTACAGCCGGAGCGGCTATCTTTTTTATTGCCCTCGCCTTGGTGCCGGAGGTACCTGCTCAGGGTTCGCAAGGGAACGCGGAAGCGTCCGACGAGGCGCTCGGAATGTTCGAGCAAGTTTACGAGTTTATTCAGCGCAGCTATGTTGACGAGGTTGATCCCGATACTCTTATCGAAGGTGCGCTGGAGGGTATGTTTGAAGCGCTGGATGATCCCCATTCCGCGTACCTGGATAGCGAGGAGATGCGGGGCCTCACCGATACCACCAGCGGTGAGTTTGGTGGGGTAGGCATGTACATCAGTAAACCGGTTCGCGACAACGGTCGGTCTCAGTACGTGGAAA
>CAZNRF010000329.1:0-3915 GCA_964575075.1 uncultured Spirochaeta sp.
GTTTTACCCACCGCAAAGGTGGTCTCCGCAGGCATATTGAAGAAGTCTCCCGGATAGGTGGCGGCGATGTAGAGCTGCTGCGCCGTATCCGAGTTGCCGGCGGTCTGCAGGGACTGAAAGGTGCCCCCGACCGCCACGGCGGTGCGGTCCGTGGGGAGCTGGATTTTGCCGCCGATAATGAAGTCTTCGTTGTCATCGCCTCGGTTCGTGTCATAGGCGAAGGAGATCTCCGCCACCCGGAAGAGGCTGATGCTGGCCTTGGGAATATTGGCGGTCTCGTCATCGAGAATAGCGTGATAGCCGAGATCGAATCCGAGTTCAGCGCTCCGCTCCCATCCGATGCGCCCGGAGGGGATCCCAATCAGGCCGGTTTGCCCGTTGAGACTCATACCCTTTAGTGATTGCGCACTCACCGCCGGTCCGATGACCACCAGCGCCACCACCGCGGCAAGTAAGATCCTGGAATTCTTGGAAATCATCTGTTCATCCTCCTCAAAAGTGTATGTTATCACTGCAACATACCTACCGAAGGTTAGAATTTCAATATGAGCGGCGGTAAATCCGGAAATCACGGGAGAATCGGCTTCTACCGGCTCGGTCTGGACCCCGCCAGCCCACTATCGCTGCACCAACCACTGCATCGTCTGCTGCCAGATCCGGGCGTAGCCGGCCCACTCCACAAACGGTTGCGGGCACCAATGGGGGCCGATATCGGAGGTCCACACCATACTGCGGCCGGAGCCCGCCTCCATGGTGGCGATCAAGGGATGCCCATCAACTTCCGCAATCACCTGGGCGGCATCTTTTGCCACCACCTCGTTGTAGCCGAGTAACACCGGCCATTCGCCGGACACCCCTTTCAGAATCGGGTGAGACGCGGAGGTGACGGTGGTTCTGGCCCCCTGCGGCGCCTCCACGCGGTCGTCCCGCTCATACATGGTAACCGGCAGCACCTCCTCCACCGGGGTACGGTAGTACTTGGCCGAACCGTAGATCCCGGCGAACGACAGATACCCGCCGCACATGACCAGGTTACCCCCACGGTGCACCCAGTCTCTCAGCAGCATGAGACGGTTGGGCACCGTTTTTCCGTGGAGCCATACGTCCGGATGGAGCACGAGCGAGTTGGCGCCGATATCACTGATGATCACCACATCGTACGCCGCCAACTCCTCCTGGGTCAGCGGGAAATCCTGGGGTGCCCGGTGTCCGGGCATATGGGTAAACGCAAACTCCTCGCCGGAGAGCGCCTCTCGAAGGTAGGCGTGTCCTTCCTCGTACACGGAGCTACTAAAGAAATCCCATCCCTTGATGTGGGTGCTGGTGGATACCCACGACTCTCCCACAAGCAAAACACTGATTGAACGCTTCATAATGCCGCACAGTGTAGCGCGTCTTGCGGGTTTTTGGGGATCACCACCGTATGGTGGGCCGTGGCAACACCGCAAACCACAGCCCGGTCGTGATCAGAGTCGGCGGCGTCTCCGTTCTATACCGGTCGGCTCTCCGTGGCGGGAACAACCAAGCGGCCTGCCCCGACGTACCACTGGTCCCGTTTGTCTCCGTCCCTCGGCCACGTATCGATGACCACTTCGCCGAAGTACGACGAGGCATTGATGAACTCGAACTGGTCATCGCTGATCCAGCGTATAAATAGGCCGCCGTGCGTTATGCGGTCGCCATTATGAGTAATGAATACGATGTCACCGGGCCGGGGTGATACATCGAGTCCATCGTGACGTCGCTCACCCACTCGCGAGTCATCGTCGGTATCGCCCCCGGGTCCCGCAACGTTTGTGCACGCAATGGCCACGACGACCACGGCACCCGCGATAAGGACCTGAAGAAGGGACGCGAACTTAGGTATGTGAGGCGTGTCTATTGTCATCCTGCGAAACCCGTCTATGCGCCGCTCCCTACGGTATTCATACCAACCATTTTGAGGATAGCCATTCCTTCAGACCATCAACGATAAACTCATGGTCTTTGTCATGGGGCAAGTTTAATACCGTCAAGACCGGAACGATCTCTCCGGATGTAAGGGCAATAGGGAAACCACCACTGCACAGTCGGTAATCTGCTTCCGACAAGCCGTGATCTGCGATGGTCTCTCCTGATATCTGGGATACAGCCTATGCACCGTAAGAGCTTCTTTCTATAAGTGCGACCGTGTTGAGTTTACGGTTCATCCAGTTCTGGTCATTGAGGTAGGTGCCCTCTGTCATATGCTGAAACAGTATGGTGCCATTCATCGACTTCAGCCTTGGTGGGGTTCTCGTTATCCGAAAACGGTTCATGCTCGTAGAAGACTTACCGAAGGCCGATCAACTGGTCTCCGTTCCCGTTGGGAAACAACGCGTCATGGAACGCTGATCGAGTCATCGTCGTGGGATCGAAAACGGTGCCGTCCCACGTAGGCCATGGTTCTGAAAGCCATCCGATACTATCGGGATCATGCGCGGTGATGGATTCCGCTACGCAGCGTATCTTTGATCGGTATTGGCTATGCTGGCAGATGGAAAACGGCAAATTCCCTGAGATAGATCCCGGTATTAACCTCTTCCGTGGAGAGCGCCATTTCTATCGATATGATACGTCATGGCATGAACTGAAGCAGGTTACTCGCCGGTGTAACTACGGGGGGGCCGACCATGCGCATCAAAATCAAGGAGATCGGACTTAATCCCATACCGTACCCGTACCCCGCGCCGGGTCGGTTGATTTGACGGATGCTTTTCTTCTGCAGTACCGTTTAGACATATCTTTGATTCGGAGACGCTTTATGACGACTCATACATGTTCTTTTCAGCCACGTCGGTGCATCGGACTGGCGGTAACTGTTGCGGTGCTGGTGTTGGCTGGATGTGAGGACCCAACAAACGGAAGTTCCGATGATACACCCGGTGGAGGCTCCGGATCGATTACGCTGGAGATGTCCGCCGCAGAGGTAGAATCTCCCGGCACTGGAAGTAATGCTTTTATCATAAACCTCTATGAGAACACGCTCGACGATGGTGATCCGGACAAGACGTCCAGCGTATTGGAGCTATTATTGAATCATTCTGGAGGTAGTGACGAGGTTCCTGCCGGCCAATACGAATTGGATGCATCGAATCCGGAGGATACGTGGTATCTAGTCGAATATCCAGCCCAGCAATTCCAATACGATGATGACGGTTCAGTATCGCAGTTGGCTGCAACCGAAGGAACTCTGACCGTTGTCGACGGTTCCAACATAACGTGGGATGGGGACACTGCGGACCTTAATCTTAAGGGTACGCTTACTGTGGAACCATTTCCTGATGGCGGGGATGAGACTACCCTGAACTTCGAGTACGAGGGGGAAGCAGTAGTTGACCCAGACTGAATCGTGACCTATCATCTCTGCGCTACATTTCGAGTTCGAGATAAGTCACGACCAGCTGAGCCGATTGATCCTGTCGAACATGGTTACCGCAAAGCCGACCCGATGGATCAGGCTACGGAATCTCTGGATGAGCGGCTGAAACATTGTTGCCGCTCGCACGGGCCAGTTACTCATGTCTTGCCGAGAGATCGAGATCCCAATCCGCCCAAACCGCTTTTCCTGGGGACGGAGCCGGGCAGAGACGCCAGTTCGACTAAATTCCGGAGAACGACATCGATCATTCTAAGGCTCCCTGGAGGTAGGTGGCGAGCTGATCGCGGAGTTGGGTTGCGATGCGCTCGGTCTTGATGCGCGTTTTGACGCCCTCGCCGAAGAGGGTGCCGTCGGGGAGGACGATGCCGCAGCGGCCGCCGGGTTTGAGGAGGCGCATGATGTCCTGAATGCTTTTGATGGTGGTGGTGATTATGGGTGCTCCTGAGGACCTGGTTCGTGTACGAAGTCGCGGAAGTTGTCACGGTGGATGGTGTGAGCCGTTGCGTCGTAGGCGG
>CAZNRF010000330.1:0-3910 GCA_964575075.1 uncultured Spirochaeta sp.
GCCGCGAAATGTTTCCCAACACGTAGTGCTTCCTTCATCCATCATGTCGCCCCATTTCTGACGAATATCAGAAAGCACATCGGATGATCGACCTCGATCGACCAAGAAGCGATAGAGAAAAAACGACATGAACGGTGAACCGATCGTAACCATTCCCTCTGCTGGTTCCACTATTACCGTTTCCACGCGTTGCTGCCGCTCGCTGGGCACGACGCCGGCCAAAACAGAAATAATCTGCGTCTGAACACTGAATACGTCAGAAGGTATGCCATCAGCGTGGATCGAGTCCCGGTACGCTTCGCGAGACTTGTCCCAGAACTCGTCATTGATTGCGTCTCGAATTTGATCAGCGTCTTCACGAAGGATCCGCAAGCGATCCGCGGCAGCTGTGCCATGTTGCTCCAAGATAGCCGTGGTGTCGGTGAGAGCCCACACGGCAAGCATATTCTGATGCGCGATGACGCCATGGAATGGAGTGTCCATTGGGGCCCAATCCAACATGTTCCACGCGGAGATCTCAAGCAGACCGTCGTCGTTCATCCGCCGATGAATCGAGTCCGCCGCGCCGAGAAGCCACGGTTGTAATTCGCTCACGATCGAGGTGTCTCCGCTATGCTCTACATACTCGCGGCACGCTATCATCCACAACAGTGCCCACGCAGTCAGTATTAGTGGCACGCCGGAGGGCACGTGGCTTTCCGGGAGCTCCGACCGCAGGAGCGACCGACCGGCAAGCAACAAAGAGTTACGTGCCACTCCATAGGCGCCAAAAAGAACGTACGAGAGCAGGGCGGTGTTTCGGGTGTCACCGATCCAGAGCGCTTGTTCGAAACCGGGGCAGTCCACAAACGTGTCTTCCATACAGAGAGCCACTGTGCGGCGGCTCATCGCAAAGATTTCGGTGAGACGCTGGTCCGAGCACTCAAAGTCTGCAGCTCGCGGAGTAGGGTAGAGTTGCTCTCGACAGCATATGCGATGGATCCGCCACGGCTGATCGGCAGGCGGCGTGGGCTCGGATGGATAGAACGTCAGAACCAGATAACGAAACCCTCGTCGTAGCGAGGAACGAAATATGCCGCGGCCACTGCCGGCCGTATAGCGAAACCAGTTGTTGAGATCGTCGGGGAGTTCCGGACCGTCACTCCTATGGTACTCGTAGCAGACCCCGTCAACGCGTGTACCCGTCGGGAGTTCCAGTTCCAGCTCTACAAAACCGGAGACTTCATCTCCAAAATCCAAACGCACTTCCAGTCCTTCGCCGCTGACTGGAGACGGATGTAGCTCTAGCGCGCTGCCATGCCAACCGTAGGCTATTTCGTCACCAACAGATCTGTACTGGAGAAGCAGTTTAGCGTTGTTTGTGGAAACGTTGGAGGAGGTGATCGGCTTGAACCACGCCGCATGATGGATCAGCTCATCGATCCGCTGAACACCCTGTAGCCGACGGTAGTCTCGATGCAGGAGATCTACGCTAAACCCGTCCGCGCAGACGATGTTGCCGATGGCTGCACTGTCGAACGGACCGAACGCGGCCACTCCCGCTTCTGTTAGCGGAGCCAACCGCCCGAGTTGTAGACCCACCGATGAAATGATGACAATGTCGAGCCAGAATCGCTGATAGGCGCCGCTGACATCACACAAGAGCAGATTAGAACCCGGTTCAAAAGGAACCGCAACGCTTTCTGCATCTGCGTCAATATAAAATCCCTTCCCGTTGACCCAGACACGCTCGGTTTCCAGAGGCCACCTGCGGTTCTTTCGTACGACCGTCACCATCTGAGCCGAAGGAGAATCGACCGCTATTGCGATCGCGCCAACCTGTAACTTGTCTTCGGTTGTTAGATCTCCGGGAAAAAATGCCTCCCGAAAATCCACGGATAGTACAAATGGTTCCGAAACAACCGGAGAGACGGCCCGGATCGACCAATCCTCGCGGATAGTCTCGCGCCACGGATACGCGCGAGCCTCCACAAATATCGGGGACGACGGCGTGTCCGGAACGCTTCGATGGGCGGCTCCCATCGGACCGACTACCACCTCCGGACTCGGCAAACCGACATCAGCGGCATTCCGCCAGTGGACACTTGAAACATCGTACGGCAACAACGCCTGACGTGCGTCGAACCGTTCCACGAAAGGCTGGGATACGTTGATCCGGGGCGGTCCGATCTCATAGGCGGGATGAATGATGCAATGCCACGACGGATCAGTCCCGATCGTGCCAACCGGTGTCTCGATTTCCATGAGGAGCCCACCGCGCCCGGGAATATAGCTGGAGGTGCTGGTCCCAATCGAATGCACCATCACTTCAATCGTATTTCGTCCGGCCTGCAGCACGCCGGTCACATCGTGGCGTTCTACCGGGCGGTACATTGGCCAGTACCTGGGAGGCCCGTCGCCGATTCTTACCCGGTTCACCCACAGGGTGTAGCGTGAATCTGCGCTGATCGTCGCCGTGCCGGTGGTGATAGGCACCCTGTCCGGTAGTTCGAACTCTTTGTAGAAGCACACTCGCATGTCGAGCTCGGACCCGGTTAGCTCAGGATGCCAGATCCATCGGCTCGTTTCGGAGAACATAGTCATTCCTTCATTGAACCGGAGGTGAGTCCGGCTACCAACTGCTCGCTGAAGATGAAGAACACGATAATAACAGGCAGTAGAGCGATCGTTACTGCAGTGAACACAAGGTGCCAATTGGCGAGGAAATTGCTGAGATAGCGAAAGATGGCCAGCGTCAATGTGCGAACTTCGCGCCGGGTGAGAAACACCAGCGGCATATAGAAGTCGTTCCAGATCAAGACGAACTGAATAATGCCAACCGTCGAAAGCACAGGTTTGGACATTGGAAGCATGATCTGCGCAAATATGCGGAACTCACCAGCCCCATCGATTATTGCAGATTCATAGAGCGCGTATGGCAGTGTGCGAAAGAATTTGGAGAAGATGAACACTGCCAGGGACATGTTTGCCGTGTAAATGAGGATCATGCCGAGAAAACTGTTGGTGAGACCCAGCGTTCGAATGATTATGAATATCGGCAGAATACCGAGTTGGATTGGAAACATTGTCCCCAGGAGGAAATAGACCTGCAGGAATTCACGCCCTCGAAAGCGATAGCGTGACAGACCGTATGCGACCATGGAGGAAATGAACAGGAGTGACAAAAGTGCCAAGCTTGCTAGGACTACGCTGTTCATGAAATAGCGTATGAAGTCATCTTCAACAAGGACCGTGAAATAGTTCTCGAGCGTAAAAGCCTTGGGAAACCCCACGATGTTGTTGATGAGTTCGCCACGAGTCTTGAACGACGACAGTATCACATTTGGAATGAGGAATATGGCGATCACACAATACAGACTCAGAAGCGTCACCATGCAAACAGTGAACGGACTCCGACGGGCCCGAAGGCGATCAAGATAGCTGCGAATTGCCATTACCATAACCTCCTATCGGTTTTCGTAACGCTTCAGAAAGGTGATCTGCCCGACGGCAACCAGTAGAATTATGAAGAACAAGACGACACTAATGGAGGCTGCAAAACCCATGGACGTTTCTCCGAAATACGCGCCTCCGAATGCGAAGCGGTAGAAGAAGAGGTTCATGAAGTCTACCGAGTTGTTGACGCCTCCTTGTGGTCCCGTGACGATGTACGGGATATCGAACTGGATCATGGCCCAAATCGTGCCCAAGACGATGTTGTTCGTAAATGCCGGGACTAATGAGGGGAGAACGATGTGGATAAATCTCCGCCATCGGCTAGCACCGTCGATGATGGATGCTTCGATGATTTCCCGCGGGAGATCCTTCAGATTGGGGCGAAAGATCAGCATACCCGCGCCGATACCCCGCCACGCGACAACCCCCACCATGAGCGGGAACGAGATATCTGGATCACCGACCCCAGCGCCCC
>CAZNRF010000331.1:0-3909 GCA_964575075.1 uncultured Spirochaeta sp.
TCAGTGACGACACCCTGGGAATCGCGACCGAAGCGGATACCCTTGAAGTCCTCGAGTATAAACTCCAGACGATGATTCCCGAGTTCGCCGACCTGAACGGCGTGGTCCTTCCCCGCCCCATCAAGTTCTCGATACACGCCGAAAAGGCGATCATGTAATCTGGTTCTCTCCACTGACCAACAAGAACTTCCCGGTTGACGGTGCCGTAAAGTCACGGCACACCGCGAACGCGATCTTGCGACAGGCTGGACTCCCAAAATCCTTCTAAGAGCCTAACCAGTTCGTCTTCGTCGATATCAGTCTCGATCCCAACTATGAGATGCAATGATGAGATTTTTGAGCCACACCCAGATACGCCCGGGAACACCGGTAGCGGAAGCGATTGCCGTAACTCCTTTCAGGGGATACAGTAGAGAAGGTTGAGGAACAGCAGCAGCGGTTCCGTCGGGCGACTCATGACCCGGAGGTCGCAGGTCCGAGTCCTGCCCTTGGTATCGAAAAGCCGTAGCAACCACCAGTTGCGGCGGCTTTTCTATTTGGCGGTGAGCGCAAGACTCGCAGCGGATCCGTTGCGTCCCGAGCTAACAGGGTGTCGGTTTAGCAGCGGAGACGGCCAGACTCAGAAGTTGGCGGCAGTCCTCTGCGAAGGATGAAGCGCCTTGCCGTGCAACCGTTTGCCTGAGGCATCAGCTCAAATGGGAGATCACCATACTGTAAACTTTCTCATACCGGGGCAGCTAATTTGACGGATACAATCTGACTCTCGCTGGATCGAGAAATTCGCATGCTGAACACCCTTGCCGCCTGGCCTAAGTTATGTGCTGCACTACCGACGGGGATGATTACACGACCACTTCCGGTATTCCGGTCCAGTGGGCTACGCGGATAAGGTCTGTATCGATTCCATTTCCCGGTGAATTTCAGTCTCTTGTTCCTCGATATTGAAGTCGTCCTGCAGTCCGAAGTACTTTCTGAGGCGCAGAGCTGTATCTGCGGTAACTCGTCGTCTTCCTTTGATGATCTCCGAAATCTGGGTTTGTTAAATACCGGTATCTTTCGCCAGTTGATAGGCACTGATTCCCATACGCGTAACCATCCTCCCATGTGAAACAGACTCGCCACTGATCAGCGAATCTCTCCCGTATCTCGCCCTCACGACGCGTTCTCCAGATCGTCGAGAACAAGCCGAGGATGTTTTACAAGAAGTCGTAGAAGGGCTTTCGCCGGTCCATCCGGCTTTCGTCGACCCTGTTCCCAGTTTTGCAAAGTGTTAATGCTTATGCCGATTCGCTCAGCGAACTGCTTCTGCGAGAGCCCAAGATACCGTCTCAACGCAGGCATGTCATCCGAGATCCACTCTCCAGACATCAACCTGATCCGCTGCTCCCGGGGAATCGCGCGGTCAAAATCACCTGCCGTTAATTCTTGAATCTCATAGCCCATGATCATCTCCTTCGATAACTTCATCGTATCGCCGTTGTTCCGCCGGTGATGCAAATCTGGCGCTAATCAGCCGAGTGATGTTTCCTTCGCTTCGCTCGACTGAAATAACCACAATCATCCCGCGGTGAATCGGTCCGATCGATATTATTCGATCCTCGTGAAGACTGTGTTCAAAATCGTACAGTTCCAGAACAAGATCATCCCTCAGATCGAAAAGCTCTACTGCCTCCTCGAACGAGATACCATGCTTTCTAATGTTTCTCTCATTTTTTGCTGCATCCCATTCGAACTCCACACCAGAATAATACGCCATTGGCGTAGGCAATTCAATAGGCTATTGATCTGACAACCGCCCGGACCAACGCCATCATATCGCACGTGAAAGCTACACTTTGGCTACCGGCAGTCAGATCACATCACGAAACCTCCGCCATCTGTTGGCCCGCCTACTCGCCTTCTTGCCGAATCCGCGTTTTGCAGGATTCATGGCTTCGGCAGTACCTTTGATCTGTGGACGAGTTGGTTTTCAAAGCGGTCTACGACCAAGAGGCGCGCGTCTGGTTCGTCAGCGACGACACCCTCGGAATCGCGACCGAAGCGGATACCCTTGAAGTCCTCGAGTATAAACTCCAGACGATGATTCCCGAGTTCGCCGACCTGAACGGCGTGGTCCTTCTCCGCCCCATCAAGTTCTCGATACACGCCGACAAGGCGACTGTCGCGTTCGGCTGATGTGCTCAAATTACGCCTCCGCAGTGCCTATGAGATACAACTATGAGATTTTTCGGCAACACCGGGATACGACCAGGAACACCGTTAGCGGAGCACTTCTCGTAACACCTTTCAGGGGATACAGCAGAGAACGTTGAGGAACGGCGGCAACCGATTCAGGATACGCGTACCTCGAGTCGTGACGAAGACGAGGTCCTGGTCACTTCGTGGTCGTACCGCCAACCATGCGCCCAGAAATCGCGCCGACGACGACGACGGTAACGATACCGGAAGTATCAGCCTCTCTACCGACCTGGCTCCAGTCTCGAGCATGAGCAGGATAATCGCCATGTTTACGTTAGGATGGAAGTATTGGGTGGGGCTGCGTCGGTATCAAGACGGCGGTGTCGACACCTACCGCAGCTGAAACCGCACGGGATACCGGAAACGGACCGCCACGGGTTGCCCGTTGGACTCGGCGGGCGCAACGGTGACCCCGTCGAACGCCGCCGCCGCCGCGTCCCCCAGTCCGAATCCGGGCTCCTTCAGAATATCGATCCGCCGGATATCCCCCGTATCGTCGATGAACAGTTCAAGATACACGACGCCTTCAATGCCCTGACGGTTGGCCAGGACGGGATACTCCACCCGCGAACGAATCTCTTCGGTTGGTATGTCCGGTGGACGGGAGATGCGATGCTGCGGAAGGAACTCCGGCTCCCGGGGTTCCGGTGGCGGGAGGGGGGCGATCTCCTCTTCCGTCTCAAGAACGATCTCCGCCGGCTCTTCGGTGACGATCATCTCGTCCTCCGGCGGTGGCGGCTCTGGTTCTTCCTCCGGCGGCTCCGGCACGGGAGGCCGGTACTCCCGAACGTCAACCATCTTGAGAACCGTTGTGTCCTCACGCTGTTCCTGTATCCGAGTTGTGATGGAGACGGTGAGAAGTACTACGCCATGCACGAGAAGCACCCCGGCCAGAATGCCGTAGCGCAGCCACCTGTTCACTGGGAGCCTCCGCTGCCGTCACTCACGACGAGGGACAGCACACGGTGTTGGAGCGTTTGCAGGACTTCAATCACCGCAGCCACGTTGCGGTATTCCGTATGGCGATCGGCGAGCAGGTGGATGCGTACCGAGGGATCCTCAGCGATCGCATCGGCGATAATCCCTTCCGCCGCCGCAGTGGTGACCGTTTGACCATCAATAACGATTGAACCATCCCGGCGTACCCAGATTTCCAGGTTGGCGTCCGCCTGAGTCACCTCGCTGAACTCCGCTTCCGGGTATTCGATCGGCTCCTCCTGCCTGTAGTTAAGGAGGCTGATGAGCATGATGAAGATGAGCAAGAGGAACGCGATATCGGACATCGCGTTGACCGAAACGACGGGACGCCGCCGGGGACGGAGGATCTTCATCGCGAACCGATCCGGAACGAGAAATTGTCAACGTCGGCGATCCGCGCCAATTCCACCAGAGAAACGAGGGACTGATACGAGGCCTCCGGGTGGACAGTCACAACCAGTGTCATGTTGGGCTGCCGCTGTCGTCGTCCCAGAACGGCGGTCCGGAGCGTTGCGAAGTCGACAAAATCACCGTCGAGTTCGAAACGGTTGTCCGCTGAAACGGCCACCCGCATGAGATCGTCGCTTTGGACCGTTGTAACGGAGTCACGTTGCGGGAGCCCCAGCAGAAAGCCGCTGTTGATGTTGAAGACGGCGATCACGATATAGAAGATGATCAGCAGACATGCAAGAG
>CAZNRF010000332.1:0-3903 GCA_964575075.1 uncultured Spirochaeta sp.
TGATACTCGTTTGCAGGGCGGCGATATCCTGTACATCGTCGCGAACGAGGGTGACTTTGATGTGATCTTCGAGAGCCTTGGGAAGAGTCGAGGGGCCCTCAAAAAGGTGATCCTCGTAGGAGGCGGCCGGATTGGGCGGCAGGTGGCGGAGTATCTGCTCACCGGCCCACCGCAATCGCTCTTTCGCCGGGTAAGCCGGAGACTTGCGGGGCAATCCGAGCGGCAGGTAAAAATCGTTGAGCGGGATTATACGCGCTGTAAAGCGCTGATCGAGGAGTTTCCCAAGGCGCTGGTCATCAATGCTGATATCTCCGACGACGGCGTGTTTGAGGAGCAGCACTTCGCCAACGCTGACCTCGTGATCGCCGCTACCGACAATCAGGAGCTCAATATCGTTACCGCCCTGTATGCCAAGAGCCAGGGGATTCGCCGTTCCGTGGTGCTGGTCAATCGCGCCAGTTATGCGCCGATCGCGGCTCAGCTGGGGATCGACGTTCCGGTCAGCCAAAAAAACGCGATCGTCACAACGATCCTCCGGTTTATTCGAAGCGGAGCGGTGCGAAGTATTCACACGATTAGTGATGGCCGGGTGGAAGCGATCGAGCTCACCGTCCTTCCAAATAGCAGAGCCGTGGGGACCGCGATCAAGGATCTGCAGTTGCCGCGGGATACCCTGATCGTCGCGATGGAGCGGGACGGCCTCAGCATGGTTCCCGGTGGAAACAACGTGGTCCGTGGCAATGATCAACTGGTGGTGATCGCCAAAAAGGAACACGGTGAGCGCGTCCAGGAGTTGTTCTCCCGGTGATCAGTTTTCGCGCCGTTTTCAGGTTTGTGGTGGTGCTCCTTCTGGTCGTGTCCGGATTCATGCTGACACCGATCATATGGGCCATTATCGATGGTGAAACGGGAACGATCCAGGCGTTTCTGATTCCTGTCCTGGTGCTGATTCCCCTGGGAATAGCAGGATTGCGCCTCTCCAACTCCGATTTTCAGGACGTCTCCACACGGGATGGCTTTCTCATGGTGAGTCTCGGGTGGAGTGCCGTAAGCCTCTTTGGTGCGATTCCGTTTGTCCTCGCCGGTGCGATTCCGTCCTATGTCGACGCCCTCTTTGAGACGATGAGTGGCTTCACCACCACGGGGGCCTCTATTCTGGAAGAGATCGAGTCGCTTCCGCGGTCTATCCTCTTCTGGCGGTCGTTGACGCACTGGCTGGGAGGAATGGGAATTATCGTTCTTACGGTGGCGATATTCCCGCTGCTGGGAATTGGGGGACTACAACTGATTAAGGCGGAGGCTCCCGGTCCCCGGGTGGATAAACTGACGCCGAAAGTCACGGAGACGGCAAAGATCCTCTGGATTACCTACCTCCTCCTCAGCGGTGCCGAGACGGTGCTGCTGCTATTCGGCGGTATGGATCTGTTCGATGCTCTGACCCATACGTTCGGTACCATGGCCACCGGGGGATTCTCCCCGCGGAACGCCAGCGTTGGTGCCTACGATTCCGCCTACATCGACGGAGTTATTACCATCTTTATGGTGCTGGCGGGGGTGAATTTTGTCATTTACCATCGATTTGTAACGCGCCGGGTACACTCGATAGTACAGGATGGAGAGCTCCGGGCGTATTTGGGAATCTTCGTGGTGGGAAGCGTCGCTGCCGCCCTCGTTCTGTCGGCGCAGGACGGCGGGTTTTGGGGGGGCTTGCGCTACGGATCGGTCCAAGTGGCCAGCTTCGTTACCAATACAGGATACGCCACCGCGGATTACGCGGCCTGGCCGTATCTGGCGCAGACAATTCTTCTCGTTCTCATGTTTGTCGGCGGAAGCTCCGGATCAACTGGTGGCGGCATCAAAGTGGTTCGAGTGGTCACGATGCTCAAGCAAGGCTGGAACGAGATGCGCTACCTCGTGTATCCGCGCGGTGTATTCGCGATCCGGTTGAGTGGGGAACGGTTGCGGAAGGATATCGTGTACGCGATCAGCGGCTTCGTTATGCTCTACCTGGTGGTGATCCTTATTACCACCATGGTGGTTGCGGCGGCCGGCAACGATATACTCACATCGCTCACTACCGCTTTGGCTACCTTGGGAAACATCGGCCCCGGCTTTGGAGCGATCGGACCTACGCAGAATTACGCGGTTTTTCCAGGATGGGTCAAGGTGTTCCTTACCGTGGTGATGATGCTGGGCCGACTCGAAATCTATACGGTGATGGTACTCTTTACCCGCCGATTCTGGCGCCAACAGTAAGCCCTCTCTCTACTCGTACGGCTCCGATTGCCGCAACCGTTCAGGAGTGGTTGTAAACGGCGGCGCGTCGTCCGTGATGATTCCCAAATGAAACAGAAAACGGTTGCCCGGGATGGTTGTTGTCGGGTACACCGAACCCGGCCGGAGTGCGAGAATACGTTGGCTGCGGGAGTCAGGGGGAGCGACGATGACCGTTTCCGGCTGCGTCCGCTGAACTTGCAGGATGATCGAGCTCACCGTAAACCAGGGGGTCTCAACAACCGTATCCTCCGGTGTATCAAAGATGTAGTCCCGGGCCTTTTCCTGACTCGCAACGGAAGAACGGGACTCGTCGGTAGTACCCGGGGACTCGGATGAAGCTCCGCTATCCCGGGTGAGACATCCGGTAAGGGAAGCGGCCACAATGAATAGAATTGGGAGCAACGGTACCGCAATCCTTGCGGGTTTCGACGTGATCGTAGAGGTGGGGGTAAACATCTACACTCCATACCTCCCCAGGACGCGGGTAGCGGCGTGGTGACCGCTCGAGAACGCGCCCTCCACGCGAGCGCCTCCAAAGGCGTCTCCCGCCAGGATACACTGTGGTGTCACCGCCACGCTGAGCTCATCGCTCCGTCCGGTGGGTCGTGCAAAGCGCCACTTCTTGAGCGTTGCGGTTGGCAGGGCACGGTCAATCCGGGGCCGAAATTCCGTCGGGAACAACTCCCGGAGCGCCTCTCCGAGAGCCGCGGTGGCTTCCTGATCATTATCGTACAGCCGGCGCGCCACGGCAGGAGAACTGTGAATCGTAAGGTGTGCTGATCGAGAACCGCCGGGAAGCCCTTTCACCGCGTTATCGGCGACCCACGCGATCGGATGCTCCCGTTCCGGCGGGCGAAACCAGCCGTGCTCATTGAAAACAGGCGGAAGCGGTGAGTCCAGGGACAGCAGAAGAGCCAGACACGGGTCGTAGGTCCGCTGCACCAGCTCGGCATCGATCGCGTCTCGGACAACCTGCGGCAGGACGGTAATTGCCTGAGGCAGCGGCGGAGTGAGAATCACTGCACCGGCAACCCATGGGTCACTGCCCGCCGCTTCAGACCAGACCAGCACCTGGTCTCGGTCATGTTGGAGCTCGGTGACGCGAGTAGAGAGGTGAAGCTGAAAATCGGCGTCCCTTTGGAGATTCGCCGCGATCCATTTGGGCAGATCCGTCATCCCCGTGGCTCCCCGCCAGACGGGGAGCGTAGCCCCGTCGGGGGCGCGTGGCGGGCGTTGGTACCACTGGGCGACCGCCCCCGCAGCGGCTGCGGCTTCTACCACAGCACGAAACTCCGGCGAAACCGCCGTGAAGAACTGCGCGCCGGTATCAAATACGTCTCCCTCAACTCGGCGCGTCGCCATGCGCCCTCCGACCTGACGACCTTTGTCCAACATCAGGGTGCGACGTCCATGCCGGCGAAGTTCCTGAGCGGCGGCGAGTCCGGCTATGCCGGCGCCGATAACTATTACATCGTAGGAGTCTGACATGCTCTCTACAATGTATCGAGATCTGTATGGTACGACCACGGGCCCTGCCGAAGGACCCTCCTCTGTGGTATTCTCTCCCGCAGCCATGGCAAAACAGTACGACGAAAACTCGATTAAGACGCTTTCCAGTCTCGAGCA